>JBOEHF010000065.1:0-10877 GCA_050633805.1 Candidatus Nitrosopumilus sp. | reverse complement strand
AAAAAATTTGAATATGCCTTGGCAAAAAATACTGAAGTCAAGAAAATAGAACAAGAATTGCAGTTGAGCATATCGACTACAAACTCTTTTGAATCTTATGTTGCTATCAAACAACGCCTAAATTCTGCAATTACCAAATTCTATGAATCTGTGGAAATCTTGGAAAATACGGGAGTTGTTGTCAAAAGTATAGAGCAGGGATTATTAGATTTTCCATCAAAACGATTTGATGAGGAAGTGTGGCTATGTTGGAAATACGGCGAAACTGAAATTAAGTTCTGGCATGAAAAGGATTCAGGTTTTATGGGAAGAAAACCAATTGAAACCGAGAATTTACAGGACCTGGTTTAACCAAAATTATATTTTATCAACCTTGACTGGCATTCACTATTAAATAAAAAAGGAAAATAAGCTCAAAAAATGACGCAGTCACATGGCAGACATATTCACAAAGGAGAAAAGATCCTGGATTATGTCAAGAATCAGGGGAACAAACACAAAGATTGACTTGAAGATGAGAGACTGGCTTGATGCTTTAGGATATGACTACAAGATGTATCCAAAAATGTATGGCAACCCTGACTTTGTGTTAAAAAAACAAAAGATTGCAATCTTCTGTGACGGTGACTTTTGGCACGGATACAACTATGCAAAGAAAAAGAGGCCTGCAAAGAAATTTTGGAAAGAGAAGATTGAGTGTAACATGGCGCGTGACAAAAAGATTACAAGGAAACTAAGACGGGACGGTTATTCTGTTTTGAGATTCTGGGAACATGACATCGAAAGGAGAATGGATGTGTGTATCAACAAGATCATTGGTAAGGTTTTTGAAAGACGATTTAACTAGAGAGAAAATTTGCCATTAATGTTACTGAATTTTAACAATCACACTTGCAATACATTGAAGACATTGGTTCTAATCTTTCTTGCCCTGTACTCTAAAGGGAGCACGGCAAAATCTGTCTCCAATAAAAAAACCCCTGAATCATAAAAAGAGGGAATGTGGCATCTGTTTTTTGAAAAATAGCGGGTGAATGGGAGGCGCTAATGTTGGGTTTGATGGATGAGGGAATCCCTGACGTAACCCGGACTGAATCTGATGGCAGTACTGTTGTTAGTTTAACTGCTCTGAATGGACACAACATTTCATTTGATATTGTTGTAAATGCTGAAGGATATCCTGAAGGTGAAGATTCTTTCACTGTAAATGCTGATGCCTATAATCAAGTGCTTGATTTAATTGATTTAGAATTACCTAAATGGATTATTTGCATTGTCCTTGGAGGAATTTTGATGGTAGGGCTGTAGTGTTTATGTTCCTAATAAAATCTAAAACTGATTTGGAAGAAGAGTGGAAGGAGGAGGAAGAACTCTAGCTTTTTTCTACTCGTCTTTTGTCTCTACAAATACCACAAAGATAATTTTGCATAAATTCTTCTAATTTGATTTTAAATTCATCAGTTTTATGAAATTTTTCTCCAACTTTTAGTCCCCCTGGAACTTGCTTACCGCAATTTGTACAATGAATATCCAAATCTAATCTTATTTTTCTTTCATTTTCTGAAATTTTGCCTAATATCATACTCATTTTCTATTTTATTTTGATATTAACAAGTCTTATTCCTAAACTCATGAATATTATACTGAAAAACTGGTGGTGTTGTCATGTTGTCTGTATGGTTTCGTGTGATTCGTATACGTTTTTTGTTAGCCTCAGTGATTGCCGTTTCAGTTGGATTGGCACTAAATTGGTGGCAAAACTCCTCTTTGGATGTATTTGATGCAGTTTTGACCTTTGCAGGTGTAATGGCACTACATGCAAGTGTAGATTTGTTAAATGATTTTTGGGATTTCAAACGTGGCATTGACACTAAAACAACAAGAACAAAAATGAGTGGTGGTACTGGTGTGTTGCCAGAAGGATTGTTAAAGCCATCTTCAGTTTATCGTGCAGGAATTGCATTTTTAATCATAGGCACTATCGTTGGGGGGTTCTTTGTAATCACTGATGGAATCACCATTGCAATAATTCTGGGATTTGCAATTTTATCTATCTATTTCTATTCTACAAAAATTGTAGATTCTGGATTAGGTGAATTCTTTGTTGCGGTAAAAGGCTCCATGATCGTAATTGGTACTTTTTTCATTCAGTCTGGCCAAATATCTACTGAATCAATACTTGCAGGGATTGTTGTAGGTTCTTTGTCATCGTTGGTACTCTTTATTGCATCTTTTCCTGATCATGATGCTGATAAATCAAAAGGTAGGAAAACTTTGGTAATTGCAGTTGGTAAAAAAAGAGGCTCAAAATTATTCTGGATCTTCCCTTTAGTGTCTTACTTGGCAATGATAATTGGAGTTGTTACAAATTTGTTCCCTGTTTTGTCATTGATTAGTTTTCTTGCAATCCCATTAATGATAAAATCTGGAATTGGGTTGCAGAGAAATCATGATTCAATTGATAATCTTGTACCTTACATGTCTTCGACTTTAATGTTTGGAAGAATAACTGGTGTCTTGTTTGTCATTGGTTTTTTAATTCCCGTTTGATACTTTAGACATAAATTTAGCAATTAATTACCCTGAATATGATTTCAGGTTGTGCTAGTACTGAAGGCACGCAAAAATTTGCTGAAAATTCAGGCGCAAACAAAGCAAATTTTACGAATTTTGAAAATCTTCATCTCTCAAATATTGGTATTGGAACTTATCTTGGAGATGCAGATGCAAGAACTGATGAACTAGTTACAAATGCAGTTAAACAATCCATTTTATCTGGTGTAAATGTTGTTGATACTGCAATTAATTACCGATCACAAAAGGCTGAACGTTCAGTTGGCAAGGCAATTTCTGAATTGATTAACGATGGTAAGATTACTCGTGATCAAATATTCCTAAGCTCAAAAAATGGATATGTTACAAATGATGCTGATGTTAAACTTGGTTTTTGGGAATATGTAAAAGAAGAATATTCTCAAAAAGGCGTAATAAAAGAAGGCGACATCACGTCGGGATATCACTGCATGACTACTGTATATCTTTCAGATCAATTAGAGCGAAGTCTAAAAAATCTAGATGTTGAATGCATTGATTTGATGTACCTTCATAATGCAGTTGAAGGACAAATTAAAGATGTCTCAAAAGAAAAATTCCTAGAACATCTAAAATCTGTTTTTGAATTATACGAACAAAAACGAAAAGAAGGAAAAATTAAATTTTATGGAATGGCCACTTGGGAATGCTTTAGAGTTTCATCTAGCAATTCACAATATCTCTCACTCGAGGATACGGTTAACCTGGCAAAAGAGGTTGGTGGAGACAATCACGGATTTCGATTTATTCAGTTACCGTATAACATGAATTATGATCAAGCACTATTAACTAAAAATCAAATGTTAGGAGATGAATCTGTTTCTGCTTTAGAGGCTGCAGTTAGATTGGGAATTGGCGTGTTTACTAGTGTACCTTTCATGCAAGGACGATTGCTTGCTCCTGGGGTAATGCCTGAGTTTAATGATCTAAAACCATCTTTACGTGCCTTGCAATTTATTCGCTCAACCCCTGGTGTTTTGGCTCCTTTAGTTGGTCAAAAATCTCCTGAGCATGTGTCGGAAAATCTTGATGTCTTGAATATTCCTCCACTATCTGAAGATGAATTTCTTTCATTGGTAAAGAAACTCACCTCATAACTTTACAGTTTTCAGCCTTGCAATTTTGTATAAAGATAATAAATAAGTGAAGTTTAGGGCACATGGTAATTTGCCTCCAAAAATTTATGATTATGCAAAAATTTGTGATTCCATTTTAGCATTAGACCCTAAAATTAGATTTGCAGGAGTTATCAATGAACGTGGTCGTTTAGTTGCAGGTGGACAGAAAAAAAATGTTGAGCCCTTGGAAAGTGAAAAAGATGATGAAATGATTTTCATGGAACTTGCATTACGTGTAAAAATGAGAAAAGAATTTGATAAGCAACTTGGACAAGTTAATTTTGCTATGGCTTCTCGAGAACGAGCACTTGCAATTAGTATAATAATCAATGATGATATTTTGTATGTCGTATCAGAACCTGACACTGATTATGGTGTATTGCCAAAGAAAATTCTTGACATAATTCATTCTTGAGCATTACCATCATTGGAACATTGTGTTCTCCTTAATTAATAATAATTTTAAAAACTCTATACATACAATTGTAAAAATACTTGATTCTGATTATTTGGAAATGTCTGAACTTACAAAAGAAATTGGAGATATTGTATCAAGTTCATTTAACCATGGACGTGAAAATTTGACTCCATTTGATGTTGAACATACTTCAAAAATTACATTTGATGTTGAACATACTTCAAAAATTACATCTGATGCTACAAATAAAATAAAATCTCAGACTAAATTAATTGTGTAATTCATTATAATTGCAATGCTTTGAAATTCAAAACTCTGTAAAAACAAGAATGACAAACCATTTTTAATGACTGTAAAAATCTCAAAAGATCATTTTATTATTTAACACAATATTGTATCTAGATGAATCTATAAATAGAAATCATAAGTGGAAAATTTGTGCCAGTAGATCCTGTGTGTGGAATTGAACTTGATGAAGATTTAGCATTAATCCATGATCATGATGGAAAAAAATTTCATTTTTGTTGTAATGGGTGCAGGAGAATTTTTATCAAAAAACCTCGTAAATACAAAAATAACTAGATGGGAAAAGCTCCGCACATTCTACAAAATTTTGATTTCCCTACCACATGTTTGCAATATGGGCATTTTTCATCTGATGCTGAATCTTTGGGAATTCCGAACAATTTCTTAAAGATCTCATAATAGTGCATTGATTCTCTGCTTCTAATTACTACTCCGTCTGTTTTCTCAACTGTTAATTTTTTCTCTACGAATTGCTCTTCTCCTATGATGGAATCAAACAAATTTGTCAAACCTGCAGTCCCAGATCCATCCTGCATTGGAGATTTTTCTCTCCATGCAATTTGTTGAGGTATGTATTTTTCAAATGTTTTTCTCAAAATCCATTTTCCATACCTTTTTTCATTTTCATTTTTTACTTTGAGTTTTACCGGGATCTTCTCAGCTAAATTCACTACTTTTTCATTTAGAAATGGTGATTCCATGTTAATTCCTAGTGCTTCTCCTATCTTTTGCGTTGGAAAATGCATGACTGAACAAATTCTTTTGATTTCACTTGTTAATTCTTCTTCAGATTTGTTTATCAGAAAACTATATCCTGCAAACAATTCGTCTGCTCCGTCGCCTGTAATGATTGATCTTTCTCCATTTTCTTTTGCCCATTTGATTGCCAAATACATTACAACGTTATTTCGAATCTCAATATCGTTAAAATTTTTTAAAATTTTGATGGTTTCTTCTATTGCTTCTAAAATAACAGATGTTTTTACATTGTAAATAGTAAGTGGCAATTGCATTTCTTTTGAAATCATTTGACAATATGTCAAATCTGTTGAAACAAAGTCTTCGGCAATCACTGCTATCGTTTTTGGCTTTCTTTGTTTTAGAAAATGAGATATGATTGAACTATCCAGTCCTCCTGATAATGAAATAAGATTTGATTGGCATTCATTGCATGCCTTCTCTAGTGTTTTGTATAATTTATCAGAAAAATCTTCCAATACACAACAAACATTTTTGAAATTAAAATAGATATGCCTGATGAGAAGAGGCCATATCTTCAAAACTTCATTGCAAACTTTAAATCCTTTATCAAATTCTTGAGGATTAATGCTACTCCCTGCTGAAATAGAATCTAAGACTCTGATTCCTGCGTTGCGAGCTATTCTTGCCAAAAAACTTGCGGAAGATCACAATATCCGAGAAGATGAAATTTCTAAAATGCTAGGTGTTACACAAGCTGCAATTAGTAATTACATTCGCGGAACAAGAGGTGATCCTTCATTGATTGCAAAACTATTGGCAGAAAAACAAGTGGCAACAATGATTGATGAACTAAGTGAAAATCTATCTTCCGACATGGCATACACTCCATCTAGTCTTTCTAAATTTATTGGACTGTGTAACTATATCAAATCAAGTTTGCTAATTTGTGAAATTCATCATAATTTAGAATCCAATATTGATGAACAAGTTTGCAAAGAATGTGAAAACATGCTCCTAAAAGGCCCTGGAAGCGTTTACTAGTTTTTAGTTAAAATAATTTCTACAGTTGATGTCATATTTCCAATACCTGCAGCTGCCACTGTATCAAGAAGAATTTTCTCAACTTTGGAATTTCCATTCATCATTTTTTCTGTAATGATGTTTGCTACTGCTACTGCATTAGGAATTGAATTTCCCTTTGCTTTAAGAATTATTTTACTTTTTTTACCTAAAATTTCTAATACTTCAAGAGCTGATTCCATCACTGGATAGTTTCCAATTTGTATGATAGTCTCAGACTTTTTGGTCTGCTCTTGACCATGCAGTTCAGTTGTTTCCTCCATGAGCATTATTCAATATTTAGAAATTTTATGTTCTTTTAAGTTTTATCGACCATTGATTCATTTTTCAAAGTAATCAATTGGTATGTTTTGATAATCACCATTTGGTAGTACTCTTCTAATTGTAATTGGAATTACTCTCTGTTCTAGTTCTTCCATTGAGATGTCTAGTGAAATTCTTGCAGTCTTTGGAATTGGAATGAATGGTGGTGCACCAAGTGACAATTGTAATGCCCTTGCTCCCATAATTCTAGCTTTTTCAAATCTTGTTAATGTTGGTGGCCCAACTGTAATCTTATTTTTTTCGCAAGGAATTTCTACTGCCTCATGTTCTTCAATTTTTTCAACAACTTCTCTTTCTTCAATTTCTTTAATTCTTTTTTCTAGATCACCTTGTTCTTTATCAGTTAATGGTTCTGCAAGATCTTTTCTATCAATTAATTTTCGATAAGTATCTAGTGCTTTGTTTAATCCGGCATTTTCTTCAACTTCGGATTTTACCACTTCTTCGGTTTGTGGAGCTTCGATTAATTCAGTTTCTTTAACCTCAGACAAGTATCAAAATTTTCTTAAAACGTTATATAATCTAATCATTTTAAAGTACAAATTGAGTACCTCATCAGTCTCCAGAAAGCAACTAGTTTTAGAGATTCGCGAAAAAGCAAAAATCCCATGTGATCTTAAACGTCATTTATCTCCTAGAACTGTAGGAACTATAGTAAGATCTTTGCCCTTGGAAGGACACGCCCATCTTCTGGGAAAAAGTATTTTGTATTTTGAAACAAGTGTAGATTCTGGAATCGAAAGATCTAGAACTGAATTCAAAAAAGGTGATGTGGCATTTTTGCCTTCTACTGGGAGCATCTGTTTTTTTCTAAATGACACGGTATTTTCAAAGGCAATGACTCCTATTGGAAAATTAAATGGTGATGTTGATGTATTAAAAGATGCTAAATCTGGTGACGTTCTTTGTATCTATGAAGAAACTGCTTGATACAGGTGATGACCCGAATATCCGCCAACCCTTTTTACAATTCCTTTGTTTGTAGATTCTTTTAGAAATGCATTTGCTGCAGAAATTTTAACTCCTGTTTGTCTTGCAAGATCTTGAACTGTAACAACTTTGGAGTTTTGAATAATTTTCAATGCCTGTTGCTCATTTACTTTGACAGTGATTTCTGCTTTCTTTGGTCCACCTTCTCCTTTGTCTTTCTTTTTCTTTGTATCTTTGGAACCTGCAGACTTGTCTTTACTAGCAGTTGTTGTTTTCTTTGCTCCGGCCATAATTTAAGAAAAAAATATTCCTCTTATAAACGATGAACCAATTTTTTGAATCATTTGCGTATGGATGATTTGAAAAATTTTAAACCATTTTCAAGTATAAATAACATCTTGATTATTGTTCTATATGGGAATAGTATCAAAAGGTGCAAAATGTAATTTTGAAGGCTGTGATCAAGATGGTGCCCGTTCTCTTAACACTAGCAAAGTTGAAAATGCTGGATTACGTGTAAATTCAACTGGCAAGAAAACAGTTCTTTGCAAAGAACACTATAAAGAATACAAAAAAGAATCTAAAGACGATCGAGATCTTGAACGTGCAAGATATGATAAATTTTAGTCTGGTTTTGATTTGTTGATTTTGTTATCTGGGTTTTTGAAATAATCTTTACTGAGATTTTCGTAGAGATTACCCAATTTTTTGTAAATCCTTTTGGGCTCTCTTGATTTCTGATTGCTTAGAACGTATAATGCAAGAATGGGAAATGCAATCGTTGCATCTGCATAAACTGTAGCCATTCCGTTATGTGCATCTTGAACTTTGCCCCAGCTTTTCCCTTCTTGTAATGTTGCACCAGATAATCCGCCTGTATCAGGACGTGCATCTGTAATCTGAATAATGTAGTCTTGGCCTCCATCATCTCTTTTTAGGATTTGATCTAAAAGTGGTCCTGTTTGCTGGGCAGTATTTTTTGGAACTCCTCCACCTAATTCAAGAATTCCCGATTTTTTTGAATCATATACGATTGCTGCCTGTTCGATTATTTCCCTTACAAAATCTAAATTGTATGTTTTGCCTTCAAACCTGTGAACTGCTAAATTCAATGCCAATGATGAATCTTTAATTGTTGAAATGTATACTGGAACATCATAATCATATGCTGTAACTATGAAACTTTTTTCAGGATGTTTAGATTTTTCTTTACTGATTCTTCCCATCAAATTGCAAAATTCAGCAGTTGTAAATGGTTTGTCTGGAAAATCTTCTCCAAACATCTTTTGAACTAATCGGTCTTGCTCTTCTAGCGTTTCATTAAATTTGATATACACATCTCTAATCCTAACAATTTCATTTTGGTACAGTTTCATATCATCTACCTCGAAACTTCCCTGCTTTACTGGCAATCCCCAAGCAAAATGATCTTCATGATATACATTTGCCCCTGTTGTAACTATCCAATCTACAAAGCCTCGTTCAATCAAGGTCTTGATTATTCCTCCAAACCCTACTGGTGTCATTGCACCTGATACTGTAAGACAGATTGTTGCACCCTCTTCTATCATTTTTGCATATAGTTTCGCTGCTTCTCCAAGTTGTCTACCATTATACCCCGAATTTGCAAAAACATTCACCAAATCTTCTATAGTCATTCTTGGATCTAATTTGATGTGAGGAATATCTTTGCCGTGAAATTCGTATGGATCCATGTTCAAAAACTAATTTTTTGGTAAATAATACTATCGAATCCTTTTTGATAGATGTTGAAAACCAAAGATGTAACTAAATGACATTAAAAAATTACATTTTCAAAAATCTGTGGCTCCAAGTTGTTTTGTCTTTAATCATAGGACTTGGTGTGGGGATGATTCTAGGTGATGATGTGGGAGTTGGATTGGATGATGATTCTTTGGATTCTTTGTCATCATATCTGAAAATTCCTGCGAACATATTCTTGAGTATAATTTTGATGATAATTGTTCCATTAATTTTTACATCCATTGTTGTGGCCATAACTAACTTAGGAGCAAAAGATAAGCTAAAAACTCTGGGACTGGGAATTGGTACCTATTTTGTAATTACTACAACAATTGCAATCCTTGTAGCAGTATCTCTTGCATCAATTATTGCACCAGGAAGTGTTTTGGATCTTTCTGTACTTCAAGAAACACATGATTTTTCTGAAGATGACTTGAAAGTCACAGAGGGGTTTTCATTAGATGACATTCCAAATGCCGTATCTAACATAATTCCAAAAAACCCAATTTCTTCATATCTTGAAGGCCAGATGTTTAGTATCTTGGTGATGGCACTAATTGTAGGATTGTCTATGTCGGTTCTTCCAAAAGAATCAGTCAAATCATTGCTTGATTTACTAGAATCCATTCAAAAAGTAACACTACACATTTTGTTGATTTCTATGAAGATTGTACCGTTTGCAGTTTTTGGTTTGATTGTTGGTATGGTTGCCACAGTCGGCATAGAGACAATGGTTGGTTTGGGAGTATACATGGGAACAGTCGTACTTGGTCTTGGAATCATGTTGTTGGTATATGCATTATTCTTAAAGTTTGTAGCAAAAAGACCAATATCTTCCACATTTTCAAAATTTCGTAACCCGCAAACTTTGGCATTTTCTACAGCAAGTTCAATGGCGACAATGCCTGTAACATTGAAAACTGCTGAAGATGATCTAAAAATTGATACACGTGTCTCAAAATTTGTAATTCCACTTGGAACTACTGTGAATATGGATGGCACTGCATTGTATCAAGTAATAGCTGTCTTCTTTTTGGCACAGCTTTTTGCAATTGAATTGAGCATGATCTCTATTTTAGTGATTATCATAACTTCTCTTTTGGCATCTATTGGAACCCCTGCTGTCCCTGGAGCAGGTGTTATTGTTTTGTCAACTATTCTGATAACAGTTGGAATCCCTCCAGTTGGAATTTTGTTGTTACTTTCTGTTGATAGAATTTTAGACATGATTAGAACAATGGTAAATGTGACAGGAGATCTTACTGCTAGCTGTGTCTTTGATAAAATAACGCAAGATAAAGTATAGTCTTTCCCCTTATAGCCATCCGTGCTTGATATTATGACTTATTTAGGAATGAAGCTGAATAATGCAGAATGAATATTGTGGACTTGCATGAGCCTAAGAGAGTAAATAGAACTCCTGACGGTGTAGAGGTTTTACTTTCAGATGGCAATTTTATTCAAGATGATTTTAAAATTTCTAAAGTTGAACTACGACTTTATTCTGAGCAAACCGATGAAAAATTAGGTGTTTTCTCTTTGATAACCTCGTTTGTTGAGACTGACAAAGGTTCAGTTGAAATGATTTATGATGAAGGATTTCGTGGAGAAGATGCATTACTAAGAGCATCAGAATTTTTAAA
>JBOEHF010000064.1:0-2815 GCA_050633805.1 Candidatus Nitrosopumilus sp. | reverse complement strand
GATGGAAAGTGATGAGAAAGGACTAGTTGTTCACGAAGTGAACAATACAACAGAGTACAAAAATACAGTTAGAGTATGTGAAGTAGACATTCCTTCCTTAATGCTAGAATATGCACTGAAGATAGAAAAGTGAAAATTGGATACTAATTTTACAGTTACACCAAGATTTACAGTAAAGATGCTAGAGAAAGCACTAAGATTGTACACACCGTCACTTAGTGAAAAACCAATGGCAGAATTTTTAGTGGACAAATGTGATGACTTGGGTTTTGAAGATATTCAAATTGATGAAGTTGGAAACATTATTGCAAAAAAAGGTTCAGGATCACCAAAAATTATGTTATGTGGACATATGGATGTCGTCCCAGGTAAAGTCAAAGTAAGAAAAGAAGGAGATGCATTGTATGGCAGAGGAGCATCAGATGCTAAAGCACCACTAATGGCAATGTTATTTGCTGCAGCATCAATTCAAAATAACAATGGAACAATAATTTTTGTCGGAGCAGTTGATGAAGAAGGAAATGCAACAGGAATTAAGAATCTTGTAAAAAAGAAAATGGGCATCGATTATGCTGTTTTTGGCGAACCAAGTGGAATTAAAAAGGTCACAATTGCATACAAAGGAAGATTAGCAATAAATCTCAAAATTAGTGTTCCAGATAGCTCCCATGCAAGTGCTCCATGGTTATCAAAAAATGCAATTTTAGAATCAATGATTTTTGCAAGAGAGTTAAAAGAAAAGCTAGAAGCAAATCAAGATGAGAAAACAAAAGGTATGTTGTTAACTGCAACAATGACAGAAGTAAAAGGTGGAACCAGTCACAATGTCACACCAAAAGATTGTGAGACAACTTTCGATATTCGAATTCCAGTAGACATGAACTGTAAAACAATTGAACAAAAGATTTCTACACTAGTCAAGGAAATATCTCAAGAAAGAGAGGTGGAAGCATTTTATTCAATTTTAGATGAAACCGAACCTTTTGAAGCACCTCATAATTCACCACTAGTTAGAGCACTTACTCTAGGAATCATGGAGACCGAGCATTCTAGGCCAACTTTAATCAGAAAAACAGGAACTGGAGACATGAATGTTCTTGGAAATCAATGGGGAATTCCAGTTGTCACATATGGTCCGGGTGATCCTCATGAAGCTCACACAATAGATGAAAAAGTATCAATAGATGAATATCTCAGAGGCATAGAAATTCTCAAAAAAACACTACAGCACTTAAAAAGACTTCACGATAGAAAAATGCAATAATGCTCTGGTTTGTTGGTTTAGGTATTTCGGGATTCAAATCAATACCCAGTGAAGCATTAGATGTTTTATCAAAAGCAGATATTGTTTATTTGGAGCAATTTACCAGTCCTATTGGAAAATCAGATTTAACAAAAATCAAAAAAGCTACAAAAGGTGAATTCAAACTGGCAAAAAGATGGCTAGTTGAAGATGGTAATGAGATTTTAAAAAATGCTAAGAAAAACAAAGTTGTGTTACTAGCATATGGAGATCCATACATTGCAACAACTCACATCGAACTAAGAACAAGAGCAATAGAAGAAAAAATCAAGACACATTCCATTCATGCGTCATCATCACTTACTTCGATGATAGGGGAATGCGGGTTGCACTTTTACAAAATTGGAAGAATTGCAACAATTATGAGCGAAATGAAATCTTTGACTACACCATATTATGTAATTTACAAAAATATTATCGAAGGGAATCACACAGTACTTCTTTTAGAATATAATCAAGACAAAGATTTTTTCTTAGATCCTAAAGATGCGTTAAATGGTCTTTTAGAAACTGAGAAAGGACAGATAAGAAATGTGATTAGTTCATCAACATATGCAATAGTTGCATCAAGAGTAGGATTCAAAGATCAAAGTATAATTTCTGGAAAAATATCCAGTTTGAAGAAAATAGATTTTGGTGAACCTCCACATACAGTAATTGTTCCAGGAAGATTACATTTTACAGAGTCAGACGCCTTGAAGATATTCGGACAATGCATTGATGAGCCATTTGACAATACAGAGAAAGTGAAAAAGATATCCATCCAAATGATGAAAAAATATGTTCCAATGGTAAGAGAGGCACTTGAAGAAGTTGAACCGCTATACAAAGACCAGAAAGAATTTCATGGAATTTTAGAAAATGCCGAATTATACGTTCAAGATGCAGAGAAATTTCTTGAAGACGGTCAAGATGAAGTAGCCATCTTGAGTATAGGTTATGCTGATGGTCTTGTTGATGCATTAAGATTAGCAAAAGGCCTTGAACCAAAGATGTAATTTTTAGCGATGAATTAAAGAGAGGGTCAAAAATAGAAAAAACATTGGATCAAACTGAAAAAAACATCCTATCAACAATATACTCTTGTCAAATTCAAGGAATAGATGCATTTGAAACAATCAAGAAGAAATGCATGTTTTCAGAAAATTTGATAAATTCAAAAATTGATGAATTAATCAAAAATCAACTAGTAAACGAGGATAAAAATACACTCACAGATCAAGGCAGAAGATCATTGACTGTTGTGTTAGCAGGAGGGGTTTTTGATATCATTCATCCAGGACATATTCACACGCTAAATGCTGCAAAAGGACTAGGAGATGTTTTAGTTGTTGTAGTTGCAACAGACAATACAGCAGTAAAAATGAAGAAAAGAAGACCGCTTCACTCCCAAGAGCAAAGACAAGAATTAGTCAATTCCCTTTCAATGGTAGATCTTTGTTTAATTGGTCAAGAAGACGATATTTTCAAAACAGTAAATCACGTAAAACCACAAATCATTGCACTAGGTTA
>JBOEHF010000063.1:0-7996 GCA_050633805.1 Candidatus Nitrosopumilus sp. | reverse complement strand
TTATCATGATTTTTTATCATATTTGAAATAATTTCTTCTGTATTTTCTTTTGGGAAAATATCCCCATAATCAGGATCAAAGTATCCTGCAATGAGTTTTTTTGAATCATATATTCGGAAGTAGTTTTCATCTAATTCTAATTTCCACAACATCTTGAAAACAATTCATGAATAAATAAACGATTAATCAGACAATTAAATAAACTAGGATACCAAAAAAGTAATGATGGCAATATCTAAGGAAAATAAAGATTTCATAGATAGCCTAATTGATTACTACATTAGTGAATCAGAATCTTACAAACAGATAGCAGAAAATTTTGTTCCCGAGATTGAATCAGTTCCAGATACAGCATTTGGGATCATTACAGGATGTGTTTATTCAGGATTTTTACAGGCATATCAAAATCAGCAATTAACGCCAGGATTAGAGGACGTGAAGGAGTTCAATCAAATCATTAAAGAACGTGCCGCATTGATCAAAAAATCTATTCTAGTTCCCCCAAAACCAGATTCTTCAAAAAAAGAACAAGGAGACGAGTCTGAAACTATAGAATCTGGGGGGGAAAATGATTGAAAAGAGTGTCCATTTGGACACTCTTTATGACTCCTGTTGGACTGGTCGCATTATCGCAGGTGTATGAATACAATTAGCATGCGATAACAAATAGAGGGAATTTTGTATTAAAACACTTACGTAGAAATTGTCAGTAAGGCGATTTCAAAAATAAAAAATTAGCATAGTTTAATTCCAACTATCATTTACAAATATCATGAACATTGATGGAGGGAAAATCATCTTCGGGTTCGGAGTGGCAGCTGCTGTTGTAACTGCAGGGGTTGCACTATATTTTTCGATTCGTTAAAGATAAATCATCAAGAATGAAGAACATATCATGGCAGATACTAACGAATTTAGGATTACACAAATAGTAGATAACGNNCCAATTTCTCAAAAACAAATGATAATTGAAAATGTTTCAAAAAAACTTGATTCAGAAACCAAAGAGCAAGTAATGCCATTATTAGAAGCAATTTTGCAAGCACAGCCAACAGTGAATATCAAATCATATCAGCAAACCCAAATTACAATTGCAATGCCAAAGGCAAGATATGACAATATGGGAAGACCTCAAGTTGGAAACATCATTGAAATAGATTTAAAGAAAAGCTAGAGATTAGATTGAATTTCATCAATTGTATGAAGAGGTAATGAACAAGAAAAATTCTTACAAACAAATACAGTAGTTTTATCTTCAAATGATTTTCCTGCAAAGAAAGGATATTTTGAAAGGTTACTCAATTGGGAAGAATCACCAATTGTAACCATTATAGAATTTGGCAGATAGTCTAAAAGAAGAGATTCACAAATTTTTGAATTTTCAGTGTTGATAAGTGTGATTTCCATAGGTTTTTGAATATATATGGAAATTGTATTTAGCAAATGCCCAAAACCAAATGGGTTTTCAGCAGCCATTTGTGCCTGAGATTCCATTATTTTTGTAGCGATTTGAAGAAAAGTTTGTTCTTGAGATAAATGAAATAATCTAAGCATAGCAAAGGCAGATACAGAATTTCCAGAAGGTAATGATAAGTCATAATTATTTTTTGGTCGAATGATTAATTTTTCATGGCCGTCAGAAGTCATAAAGAAGCTATTGTTTTGAGAATCCCAGAAATGATTTATCATATGATGTCCCAATTTCAGAGACAGACTTAGGTATTTTTCATCAGGTTCAATTTCAAAGACATCAAGTAATGCATTGGTAAAATAAGAATAATCTTCTAAATATCCATCAATTTTTGCAGTTCCATTTTTGTATGTTCGCAATAATTTATCATCAACAAGCAGGTTTTTTTCAATAAATGAAACACAATTTCTTGCTGCATCCAGATATGTGGTATCTCCAGTTACACGGTAACCTTTTGCAAATGCAGTAATCATAAGAGAATTCCAAGACACCAAAACTTTGTCATCCAATCCAGGAGGGATCCTAGTTGAGCGAACATTTAACAATTTTTCAGAACATGTTGAGATAATTTTTTTAACTTCATCTTCAGAGATTCCAAAATTGAATGCAACGGTAGATAGGTTAAGATTATTACACAGAATGTTATTTCCCTCCCAGTTTCCTCCATCAGTTACATCATAGTACAAACAAAATAATTCAGCATCAGATCCAAGAATTTCTTTGATTTCACTTTTCTTCCAGACATAGTATTTTCCCTCTACCCCTTCAGAGTCAGCATCGTATGCAGAATAAAATCCGCCTTCAGGAGAAGTCATCTCGCGTAATACAAAATCAAGTGTTTTTTTCAAAACTTCAAGATAGAAAGGATCTTTTGTGATTTGGTATGCTTCAGCATAGTTTACTGGAATCAGTGCATTATCATAGAGCATCTTTTCAAAATGGGGGACTAGCCATTTTGCATCAGTGGAATATCTAGAAAATCCACCCCCAATTTGATCAAAAATCCCACCATTTGCCATTTTCTTTAGAGTTTTGAGCGCAAATTCATTGAATTTTGATAATCCAGTTAGTTTTGCATATCTAAAAAGGAATGAAATATTTGCAGCATTTGGGAATTTTGGAGCAGAGCCGAATCCGCCATAAGTTGCATCCCCTAATTGAAACAGATTCATAGCTGCCTCGTCAAGAATGCTTTTTTCTAATTTTGAAGAAACTTGAATTGATTCTGCTTTGTTTAATGCACCAAGAAATCGCTCTGCAGAACTTTCAATGTCTTTGGGTTTTTCTTTCCAAGCTTGTGAGAGTTGTCTACAGATGCTCCCGAAACCTGGACGTCCATAAGAATCCAGAACTGGAAAATAGGTTCCAGCATAGAATGGTTTTTGATCAGGAGTAAGAAATATGCTTAATGGCCAACCACCTTGGCCTGTTGCAATTTGACAAACTTTTTGATAGATATCGTCAATATCAGGTCGCTCTTCTCTATCAACTTTGATGTTAATGAAATTCTCATTCATGAATTTGGCAACATCATTATTTTCAAATGATTCATGTGCCATCACATGGCACCAATGACATGAACTATATCCAATACTTAAAAAAATGGGCTTATTCTCATCTTTTGCTTTTTTTAATGATTCATCATTCCAACCATGCCAATCAACAGGATTGTTAGCATGTTGAAGCAAGTATGGACTTGTTTCAGATGCAAGATGATTTTCAACCATGAATAATCAAATTTGTTATAATATTTGTACCTAATTGGATTAGCCCCAGATTCCTTTGCCTTCAGTTAATTCATAAATTCTAACATTGATTTTGTTTAATAGTTTCACTTTTGATTTGTGGGCTTTTTTATCATGACTGTAATCTTTTTTTTCTATTAATTCTTGCAATCTACTTAATTGTTCTAGAGAGAGTTTTTTGAATTCATGTTTTGAGCTCGTGACAAGTTGCAATAGTTTTACTCGTTCACGATCCTCATCTGTGATTTCAGTCATGATGAAATTATGTATCAGTCCTTTATTTTTCTAATGAGCGAATCTTAAAATTCAGCAGATGATTTTCAAAATCATGGAAAAAATGCGTGCAATGGTGCTTGAAAAGTGCGCAAAAATTGAGACAAATCCACTAAAATTAACTCATATTGACAGACATAAAATTAAACGCCCAAATGAAATATTGTTAAAAATTGAGGCCTGTGGAGTGTGTCATTCACAGCTTCATGGAATTGAAGGTGATTGGCAAGATATCGGAATTCCACCATCACTCCCCACAGTTCCAGGACACGAGGTTGTTGGTAAAGTAGTTGAAATTGGAGACAAAGTTACAAAATTCAAAGTCGGGGACAGAGCAGGAATCACCCCACTGTTAGAAGCTTGCCAAAAATGTCAATATTGTAAAGAAGGAAAAGAGTATCTCTGCGAATCATCGATAATCTTAGGGGAATCAACAAAAGGAGGATACACTGAATATGTTACAGTTACAGAAGATTTTGCGACCAAAGTTCCAGAATCAATGAAATCAGAATATGCAGCACCATTGTTTTGTGCAGGAATTACAGCATTCAAGGCAGTAAAAGCTGCAGAACCACAAAATCATAAAAAAATTGGAATTTTTGGAATTGGTGGGGTTGGACATATGGCAGTACAGTTTGCCAAAGTTGAAAATTGTGAAGTTATTGCATGTTCCAGAACACAAAGTCATCTTGATGTTGCAAAAAGATTAGGAGCATCAGACATAATGGTGTTTTCTGAAAACCAAGAAGAATTTTTATCAAAATTAAAAGAAAAACACGGAACACTAGATGCCGCAATTGTTTTTGCACCAGCAGACATTGTTACAGATACTGCAATAAAATCAGTAAAGAAAGGAGGGTTGATTGTTATTGCAACTGTGGGTGAAAATCCAGCATTTATGGCATTTGAAGAAAAAACAATTAGAGGAACACTGATTGGCTCTACAAAAGACATGGAGCAAGTTATCAAAGTTTGTGATGAAAATAATTTAGAGGTGGTAACTCAAGCATTCCCGTTAGAAAAAGCAAATGAGGTACTTCAAAAACTAAAGGACTCAGAAATTGAGGCTAGAGGAGTATTAATTCCATAATGTCCAGGATGATTTTATGAATTGTAAAAGATGTCACCATACTGACCAAATACATTCAACAAATCAAGAAAGTGGCTCAATAATCAAGGCTGGAAAATGTCAGATTCCAAATTGCACATGCCAGCAATACATAGATCCTATTCAAGAAATTGATGAGGATTTGTTGTAACGATTCATATATCAAAATCATTTCAGATAATCATGGATAAACACAAGCCATCTGAAGAGATGATGAAGGATTTAGATAATTTACTATCCAAAATTAACGCCATGGAGATTGTTGCAAAAGATGATTTTCAAAAAAATTCAATTAAGATTATGAGATCATTGGTTGAGGGACAAATGCATTCAATTAATGAATTTGGACATTTGAAAAAAGCTCTCGACCTGCTAACATTGCAATTGTTTGATGTTCAAAACAAAGTCAAGAATTAAGTTTTGTGTCACTTATTCCGCAACTAGTACAACGAAACAACGTAGATTTTTCCAAGATTTTTTCTGCTTTCATTTCAGCACCACAGCATGCGCAAGGGAATTTAGGCTCTGACACTCTAATTTTGTAATCAGGTTTTTCTGGTTCATCTAAAGGATTGCAAGGCGGATTGTAGCGAGTTTTAATTTTGTTTAAAACGCTCTGTCTGTTTTCTGCACTTGCTTCAAACATGGGCAATATTGCAAGATATAGAGATTTTTCAGAGACGGATTTTTGTATCCAACATTTGAAACTAGAGTTTCCAGTAAAAAAAGCCAAATCATCAGTCTTTTCACAATCTCCAACGTAAACTATATCAAATTTGTCTTTGTCTCTAGACATTATTAAATAAACCACTTTTTCCATAGGAGGCCCCCATTCGTCAAGTGGGACAGGTCCAAGAAATTCATATTGAAGAATTTGGATGCTCAATGAAGGTATTTCGAAGTACTTTCTTTTCTAATTTTCCCAAATAGTCATCTAGTGGTATCCATTTGATCGCAAATGCTAGACTTGAAAAGATTAAATTCTAGAGTTATTGATTTTCCATAAATGAAAGAGCCTCACAACCATGCACAAGTCGGATATGCCATGATTGTAGTGGCTGGAAGTTTAGCAGCAATAGGAATCATTGCATTATTTACAGCTGATGATGTATTACTAGCAGATAACATATCAAGAGACAAAACAGCTCATTTTGATGAGTGTAAATTAAACGATTTCAAAACTGATGGTTGTGAGATGTATTGGGACAGAATCAATAACAAGGCCTCAGGAATTTACGTAGATCTTCCAAAATAATTAAAATCCATTAGCATAGTCTTCTAACATGTTTTGATTTTTAGTTAGACGGTTCATTGCAAAGAATGCACCACCTACAATTCCTGCTTGATAAAACGTATACAAGAAAACTCCAGATGAAGTAGGATCAGATTTTGTAAAACTTAGAACAAGCATTGTAAAGAAAACAAATGTTCCAACAAAAGTTACCAATCGATTTAGAAATCCAGCATTCATTCCAACTATTCTTTTAGTTGCAGCAGCCATCAAACCAATACTTGTAATTATAAGAAATGTTGCACCTCCATTTGAATAAACAAAGTTAGTAATCCAAGGAATCAGTCCATCATCTAAAATAGTCACATCAGGCATTATGCTCCCACCATTAATTGCAAAATTTACAGAGCTGAACATTCCCCCAATTACAAAAAAGAACAAGAAAATTTTTACAATTGATCTTTTAATTGGGCTACGAATTTCTGATGGTTTTACAGCTCTTTCTGTGATTCTAACTCCGTAAAGAAAACCTACTGCCATTGCAGGAAAAAACATGATATTGATTAGGATTGGAGATTCTTTGTTGATAGACTCAATTTGAGGATGAAATATCAAAAATAAAATTATTGCAAAGGATGCCGAAGATCCAAATAAGATTAAACCCATATGGCTATGTATTGTCGATTCACGATATTCATTCCAATTGGACATTTTATTGCATCATAAGGAAATGATTAAAGACCAAATCCGAAAATGATTTGGTCAAATTATCAATTCTGTTTACCCTTTTTTACTAGAACTAGTGAAAAACATCATGAAAGGTGGAAAAACCCTAGCAATCACAGGGGGCATCATAGTGATTTTCGGTTTCATTTTTCATCTGCAAGGACAATCAATTGTAGGACCAGAATCATCATTCATGTATTCAAATCCGGATTGGATTACATATGGAATAGGGATGATTATTTTTGGAATTATTATTTCTAGTATAGGAATCATAATTTTTAAAAAGAATTAATTCGTTACACGTAAAGTTATAGTACGTCTGATGTTCTTGAGTTTTTTTATCTTAGATGTGACTATTTCATCAATCTGAGATGAGGAGTCTGTGACAAATTCAGTTACTACTTCATTACTGCCAAAAGTGTTCAGACAGTTTTTGATTTTAGGATTTCTTTTAGTTGAAAATAAAGTGATTGCTCTTCTCCAATTTTACAACTAATTAGCATGTATACTTTTTCCCAATTGTATCATACTTTCTTAAAAAAACACCAAAACATAAAGACATCTAAAATAACATCTTTGTAGAATAGATCTCAGAAACCAGCAAGCATTGGATCTTCAGGTTTCATAATTTCTCTTAACAAAATTGTTGCAAAAGAACCTCTAGATAAAGAAAATTCCACCACATCCCCATGTGAAGAATAGTCAGTACAGTGAATTGCAGCTTGCCTAAAACCACCTTCACTACTGGCTTCTTGCATTTCTTTTATNNAAAAAATCTTTTGGAGAAACTTCTTCTTGTTCTAAAATTTTAGATATCTGGAAATCAAATCTTGTTTTTTTATAATAGGAATACCCCACAAAAGGTAATGCAAGATTCTGATCCATGCCCTTAACATATTTTCCAATTATTCCATTATGATCAAAACAAACATCACCTGATTGAGATTCAAAAAGATTCTCACCATCAGAAAACGCAGCACTTAGAGATTGATTAAAGATAAAAGATTGATAGGCCTGGATGTAAAAACGTCTCATAGAAACAGGAATAGCTCGAATAGCACGAATTGGCTCCCCATGTTCAATCATTTCTTTTAGAACAGTTCTTTCAATATCCATCTGAGGCGGAACTTTGTCAAGATATTGTTCATAATTTGCCTTGTCTGAGAGTTTTTCACGAATTTCATTATTTTCTTCAGAGTCATAAGAAGAGGTAAATGACAAAATCAATTCGACTGCCTTATCAAAATCCATTTGTAAAATGGCCTTTCCAATCAAATGGGTTACAGGTCTTTTTGAACCAAATCTTTGGTAACCATAAAAATTGAGAATTTTATCAAATTCTTTAAAATATTTCAAATCGTTTTGGCATTCAGAAATTTTAATTTTAAAATAATTTCCAATCATGTCTTTTTTTGACAGGGGTTTTTTCACATATCCAAGTT
>JBOEHF010000062.1:0-1320 GCA_050633805.1 Candidatus Nitrosopumilus sp. | reverse complement strand
AGAAAACTAAGAATCGTAGTCTTTGATCAAGACCGCAAGATGGTAGTAAATGAGAAAATTTCTGTAAATCCAGATACCACATTCTCTTATGATTTGACTTCAGATGCTAAACTCTCAGAAGGAGAATATGCCATGAGGGTTCAATATGGTTCATCAAAAGTCATTGTACAACAGACATCATTTGTGATAAGTTCTGGGGACTCTAAATCTTTGGAGAAAGCAGATACTGCAATTCCCGAGTGGGTTCGCAACAATGCGGGTTGGTGGGCTGAGGGCTCCATTGATGACGGGTCCTTTGTACAGGGAATTCAGTTCATGATAAAAGAAGGACTGATGCGAGTATCCCAATAAAAAATCAAAATCTGAGAATCAATCTTAAATAAAATCTCACAAGAATAATTTAATGAATAATTCAAACAGGTGGGTTTCATTACACAACAGACTACGACTTACAGGGTTAGTAATATCTCCCATTCTATTTACGATAATAATTTCTTATCCCATAGAGGGGTTAGCGTTTGAAGCCAAGCTTGTTTTAGGATTGGCTGTATGGATGGCAGTATGGTGGGCTACTGAATCTATCCCGTTTTATATTACTGCATTAATTCCATTGTTTGTATTTCCACTGCTTGGTGTGGCAGATATTGACAAAGTAATTTCAGCTTATGGTGACAAATTAGTATTTTTATTGATGGGCGGATTTCTAGTTGCAAAGACAATAGAGAAAGTAAATCTTCACAAACGATTTGCGTTAAACACTCTGAAAGTAGTAGGAACAAAACCAAAAAATATCATTTTAGGATTTATTATTGTCACTGGCTCTCTTAGTGCTTGGATTACAAACACCGCGACTGCTCTGTTAATACTTCCAATTGCAATTGCAGTTATATCACAAGTAGATGTTGCACAGAAAAAACAATTTGCTGTTTGTTTAATACTCTCAATTGCATATGCTGCCAGTTTAGGAGGGATGTCCACATTGATTGGCACTGCACCTAATGCTCTTTTTGCTTCACTAAGTGAATCATTGGCTGATGTTGAAGTTATTTTCTTTGATTGGATGTTAGTGGGCGTTCCATTAAGTGTTGTTTCTCTTTTCGTACTATGGATATACATGACTACATCGGCAAGACTAGATAACCGTAAACCAGTTCTGAAAAGCAAAAACATCATCACAGTAGAATTAAGAAAACTTGGAAATTGGAGCAGAAATGAAAAAATTGTTCTGATAATATTTGCTGCAACTGCAATTGCATGGGTAACTCGAGGACTGTTTTGGAAAGACTTGGCTCCATTTGTAGGAGATCATGTAATAGTTCT
>JBOEHF010000061.1:0-7276 GCA_050633805.1 Candidatus Nitrosopumilus sp. | reverse complement strand
GTACAGTATGTTATCTAGTGATGAATGTGTTGCCAACCCAAAGATTTTTGGAGATTCTTTTTGCTGATTTACTGTCTCCATACCACTGACGATCATAATTTTTTTTATTGCATTTTTTTTACAATACTCATGAACCACATGTGCAAACCCTTCTGCCAAATACTGATTAAATGGAACATCTGAAATTATGATGAAAATATTATTTTTATTGTATACTCTAACGGGTGCTAGAAGTTCCCCTCCTTCTACAAACAATGTTGGAGGAAGTTCTGGAACTTCGATTTCTCCAACTTGTTTCATTTTGAGGTGATGAATAAGATATGAAATGGAAAATGTTCCAACAAGACCATTGCTTGGAAATCCTATGAGTAGTGTATTTTCTTTAGTATCTACTTTGGTAATCTTCAAGATAATCTTTTTTCGTAAAGATCATATTTAAAATAAAAACCTTGATTTTCAAAATTGAACATCATCTTTTCTTTATTCTACCCTACAAATAACTCCATTTCAAAACAGTACGCTTAATTTTACATCTGTTTTAGAATCCATATGATAAATCCGGAGTTAATGGAAATGCTTGAACAAAATGATGTTTTTGACGTTCTAGCAGATTCTGTTACATATCAACTGCAAAAAATAAACAATGTGGACAAGACAAGTGAGGGGCGTGACTGGTATCATGAATTACCTCCAATTGTAAAGGGCAAATTTGATACTTACAAAACCGATTATGCCAATCTCTCTAGAATTTTAAAATTAGATCACGAGCAAATCCAAAATGAGATGAAAAAAGGGTATTACTATTGGAGATTACTCAGATCTGCTTGTACCACCTATCGGAATGATTTGATAGAATATGACCAACAGCTATTGATGGAATTTAACCTGCCTGAAACTGAGGCAATGTCTGATAATTCTGTTCTCAATGAATGTATTGGTGTTTTGGACAAACATGCAGTAGAAAAATAATATGAATTGAATCTTTTTATGACTAAATGACCGTGTAGAGATATGGAACTAAAATCAGAAAAATCAATCAAAGAATATCTTGAAAAATTACCTGATGACACTATAATCAAATACTATCTTGATGTAGAGTATAGTCCATTCCCAATACTAGTCATTCAAGAATACACTAGACGATTCAAGAAAAAAACAAAGAATGAGATAATCAAGGATTTAAAATTACAAACTCGTCTTGCCAAAAAGAAAACTAAAGAGTTGGGTTCCATGGCAAAACGAAAAAAATTAGTTAATGACGTAACAAAACAAAAATCTGAAGAAATTATCAAACATGCAAAGAAAAAAGGATATGATCTTAGTGAAAAAATCAGTCTCAAAAGTAGCAATATCAAATCAAGAATTAAAAAGAGAACTCAATTATCTTCAAGCAAGGATCTTGATTTGCTAAAAAAACTTTCAGATTTGCAAAAGGCAGGAATAATAACAAAGAAAGAATTTGAAGAAAAAAAGAAAAAAATTCTCTCTAAAATTTAAAATCTATAAATTTTTTAAATATTTTGATTCCTTATTCATATGGGGAGCCGTGAAGATTTCAACTATTTACATATCTTGATTCAGGATATTGTGACTAGAGCATTAACCACTATCAATTTGTCAAATACATTACAAGTGACAAAAATGATAGAGCAAGGGCGAATAGGTGCAATTCTAGTTAAAAACAATGAAGACCTTAGCAGCATAGTCACCGATAGAGGTTTTGCAACCAGGGTTGCTGCAAATAATTTATCTTTTGATACTCCTGTTGAAAAAATAATGTTTTCTCCTTTAATTACAATTAATCATAACAAATCAATTTCTTCAGCTGCGCATAGAATAACTGAAAAGAGAATTAGAAAACTTGCAGTCACTGAAAATGATGATGTAGTAGGAATTATTACATCAAAGGGTATTGTAATCCAGTTGACAAAATAACTAGAACGTTTTTGTCTTTCTAAGAAACATTGTCACTGACATCATGTAACATACAGTTGCAATAATTTCCGATATTAATGATGCAATAAATGGCTCCATTCCTATTTCTAAAAAATAATACAGAGTTGGCCAGCGTATTCCCAAGTATACTACCTCTCCCACTCCAAATGATGAGAGCAAAGAAACGATCTCTTTTCTAATTGCTTTTGATTCCATCGTTTTGTAGCGTTGTTTGTTATCAAGATAAAACAAGCCTGAAAAAATTCCAAAATAAACTATGTACCCAAAAATTATTGTAAATGTTGTGTTAAGATAACTCTCATACCCTGATAACATTTGTGAAAAAACTGCAGATAGCGATGCTGAAACAATAAAGCAAATCAGAAAACTACGATTGATTTGCACCAACTGCTGGTTTAACTTCATAATTTTTCTAGAAGATGTTAACTAATATTCTATGGGTAGAAAATAATTATCATGAAGAGATGTGAGTGGGCAAAAAAAGAACCAAATCTCACATATCACGATAAGGAATGGGGGCGACCTCAACACGAGGATCAGAAATTATTTGAATTTTTGATATTGGAGGGTGCCCAAGCTGGGCTATCTTGGACTACTATTCTTAATCGTAGAGATGGCTATAGAAAGGCATTTTCTAATTTTGATGCTAATCTAGTCTCAAAATACTCTCAAAAACGTGTGGAAGAACTACTCGGGGATGAATCTATAATCAGAAATAGTCTCAAAATCAATTCTGCCATAAACAATGCAAGGGCGTTTTTGAAAATTCAGCAAGAATTTGGCTCTTTTGACAAATATCTTTGGGGATTTGTAAATGGGAAACCGATCAAAAATAAATTTAAAAAGTTATCAGATCTTCCTGCATCCACTGATCTATCTGAAAAACTAAGCAAAGACCTTAAAAAACGAGGATTTAGCTTTGTTGGGCCGACTATTTGCTATGCATTAATGCAAGCAGTAGGACTAGTCAATGATCATACCACAGGATGCTTTATGCATGGAAAATAATTTTATTGTACAACGATTCTGAGTTATCATGGCAGAAGGAAAATTTGCAACATCCGTATCATGCATGGACGGCAGAATACAGATCCCACTAAACAAGTGGATTAAAGAAAATTATTCAGCAGATTATGTGGATACTATAACTGAACCGGGTGTAGACAAGAACCTAACACAAGTTGTTGAATCAATCAAAACAAAAGTTGGAATTTCAATTAATGCTCACAAATCAGACCTGATTGTAGTATCTGGTCATTATGATTGTGCGGCAAATCCAGTATCTGATGAAGAACATATTTCACAAATCAAACATGCAGTTGAAGAAATTTCTTCATGGAATCTGGGTGCCAAAGTAGTTGGTGTCTGGGTAGATGGTTCCTGGAATGTCAATTCTGTCTAGGCATCCAGACTAGATGCAACCGGAATTGTTATTTCAAATTCATGAATCCCATCTGTTGCAAAAATTGTGTACATTTCTCTAGGAATGTTATCCGGTATTGGCCAAGGCATATTCAAATGACCTCTATCATTAGTCTTTGTTCTAATTGATTCTGTAAACATCTCTCCTGAAATTGTAATTTCTACACTGTGTAATCTATGCCATCCTTCCCCATTAAATACAAGATATCTTTTATTACCAATTTCTTCAGGTGTGATGGTAATTGTTGCACCAAAATCTTCCATAGTCTCTGATGACTCTAATCCTTGCATTCTATTTGATGCAATTTTTTCAAACATTTCTTCTTGCATTTTCTGTGTTATCGTCCAACCCCTTTCTCTTAGTTTTTCTACATTATCTGAATTAACACAAGCTGGGGTCTGTTTTGTTTTTTTAACCACAATCTCTTGTCCTTCTTTGCACTGAATCAAATCTATTGCAATGCCAAGTTTTAATTGTCCAAATGGACTAGATTTGTTCAATGTTTTTACATCATCTGAAAAATCTGAGCACAGCCTGTCTCTGCAAACATTGATGTTGTATGATGACTCTCCCTTCTTTGCAATTTTTTCATCTGTCTCTGAACATAACTTGTCTCCGCAAACTTTTGGAGAATTGATTACCTTGTATTTTTTGAACTCTGTCAGTCCGTCTGCAGATTCCATGAAACCTATTGTTAATCCGATAATAAGAAGACCTAAGATTATTTTTACAATCATGCATCATATTTGCATCTAACAGATTTTAGGTTATATGCAAGATTTTCAAAGGTATTTTGAGCCTGATGAATCAAAGATTCTCTCAATTTACAAAGACTGCCGGACCTGGAATTCTATTTGCATGTACTGCAATAGGGGTATCTCACTTAGTACAGTCTACTCGTGCAGGTGCAGATTTTGGGTTGTTGATTTTGGGATTTGTAATCGTTGTGACTTTACTAAAATATCCTTTCTTTGAATATGGCTCTCGTTATGCGAATTCTACTCAAACTAGTATTATTGATGGTTACAAAAAACTAGGCAAGCCTGCATTGTGGCTTTATTTTCTACTAACTATAGCATCAATGTTCTTTGTAACTGGTGCAGTAGGATTTGTGACTGCTGGGTTTTTTGAGAATCTCTTTGGAATTGATTTTCTTGGTGAATGGACTATAGTAATTTTATTTGCAATATGTGTGGGAATTTTGGTAATCGGAAAATACCATGTTCTTGACAGTTTGATAAAGATAATTGCAATTGTTTTGCTAGTTTCAACAGTTTCAGCATTTTTACTTACATTGTATAATGGTCCAATAGAACCTGTTGCGGGATTTGAACCAAAAGATCTTTGGGACATATCTGGAATCTTTTTCTTACTTGCATTGATGGGGTGGATGCCTACTGCAGTTGATCTTTCCAGCTGGAATAGTTTGTGGACACTGGAGAGGATGAAACAAACAAACTATAAACCGAAATTAAAAGAAACTCTCTTTGAATTCAGACTAGCATATTTGATTACGGGTATTCTTGCAATAATGTTTGTCACACTTGGCTCTTTCATGTTTTATGGATCTGGGGAAGAACTTTCAAACATCAATTCAAATTTTGCACACCAAATTGTTACAATGTATACTCAGACAATTGGCGATTGGAGTTACATCATAATTGCAGCTTCGGCATTTACGGTAATGTTTGGAACTATCATTGCAGTATTTGATGGGTATTCTCGCTCATTGCAAAGAACAGTAGAATTGATTTTTACTAAAAAAGAAGAGAAAATACGCACAAAATTCAGAACATTGTATGTGACTTTCTTGATTTTGATATCTGCTGGCTCACTTGTTGTGATATTTCAGTTTGGAAATAACCTAAAAGAACTAGTTGACTTTGCAACTGTTTTGTCATTTGTAATAGCACCTATAATTGCAATTTTTAATTTTAGGCTAGTTACTGGAAAATTCCTTGACAAAGAAAATCAGCCCTCTGTTTTGTTGAAGATTTTAAGTGTTGCAGGGATTAGTTTCCTGAGTGGATTCGCATTATTCTTTTTAGTGACAAAATTCTTTTTGTAACCTTTGAATTTAATAAAGAATTTTGTTTTTTTTTTTTTGAAAAATAATTATGATAAAATTACGAAAATTATCTATGATTTTTACAATAGTTCTAATTGGATTCATAGGTTTTTCAATTACTGCATCAGCTGTTGATTCTTCAATTCTGAAATGGATTAAAAATAATGCAAAATGGCAGTCGGGGTGCTCTATCAGTGAAGCAGATTATTTTACATCCCTAACATTTAATCTACAATGAAGTCATCAATGTACCAGTTATCGAAGTTACCGCATCTCAAACAATGCATTCTAAGGAAAAGCGTGCACAATCATCAAGTCGCAATTTCTAATATTGTTGAACCATACCTTTTCATTTCTTTGAAAAGTTTTCACTTTCATCATCCGAGCGTCTTGATGTTAACTGCTCTCGAGGAGAAATTTATGATTTTAGAGAATCAAATCCAACCTTTTATTTGGAATCCTTACCAAGTGGTGACAAACAAAATTATTATGATTTTATTGCAGATTGAGTGGATAAAGGAGATTCACTAGATGAATTTAATGTTGCCGTTGATGTACTTGAGGGTGCAGGAAATCTAATTCAAACATGGGATTTCCAAAACTGTGAAATTATTGGTTATGGGCACATATTCAAGATACCACCTTCATTTATCAGCACTCCCGTGTGCAAGATTCTGAGATTCGCGATAGGGCCAATTTTTCATGCGCCGGTATTTCGCTTCTTACCCCTCAATCTTGTTTTAGCAAGTTTTTTTAATACAAAAAAACCAAGAATTATTGAAAATCATGAAACTTTCTCCTAGAATGCAAAAAGCACTAAATGATCAAGTTGCACTTGAAGCATCAGCTTCTAACAACTATTTGGCAATGGCATCTTGGTGTGAAGTAACAGGATATCAAGGCGCTGCAGACTATTTCTATGCGCAGTCAGAAGAAGAGAGAACCCACATGCTAAAAATTGTTCATTATCTAAACGATATGGGGGCAGCTGCAGACATTCCTGCAACAAAAGCTCCTGCAACTTCTTACAAATCCCTTGAAGGACTAATCAAAACCGCCCTGAAAAGTGAACAGACAGTCACTAAAGCAATCCACAAGATCGTGGAGACTACACAGAAAGAAAAAGATCATTCTACATATGCATTCCTAGAATGGTTTGTAAACGAACAAGTTCAAGAAGAAACAAAGTTTGAAACAATTTTGCAAAAATTCGATTTGTTAGGACGAGACAAATTGGCAATTCATGAAATTGACAAGATTCTTGCAGCAAATGCCGCATCTCCCGAACCTGCTGCCTAAAAATTATTTTGCTAAAATAATTAATACTGCATAATTTTTATTTATAGCATGACAGTTACCGTAACTAGAAAGCCAGGTGGCATCACACAACTGTTCAACACTGAAACTGGTAGAGTCACCTACAAGTGCAAGGCAGAATCTGGATTCATGTTGATTGAAGCATTTGGGGGGATAGTAAAGTTCAATCAAAAAGGCTCCATTGCAACTGTAACTGGACATGTTACATCGTTGGAATCCTGTAATGTTTTGGAGAAAGGAACTTCTGAATATAAAACAGCATTAACTGAAATCATATCTGCCCAAAAAGAATTTGCACAAAGTGTTTCTGATTCATATCAAAAAGAGATTCAGGAATTAGAAAATGAACTATCTTCACTTTAAATTAATTTAACCATAAATCATACAATGTTCGCATTCACAAACATCTTGTTCTTTTGATTTCTTTAGACATTTTTTGTGCTGTCCTGCTTGACATTGTACACATATTTCTTCAATGTTGTCAACACTGGTGTATTTTTTAGACTGATCAA
>JBOEHF010000060.1:0-797 GCA_050633805.1 Candidatus Nitrosopumilus sp. | reverse complement strand
GTTATTTTTAGCAAAGTGTTCTTGTAATTTTTCTTTTTTCTCTTTCATATGGAATATGGATTCCGTATGTGAAAATGCTTCCTGATATGATTTATCAAACAACATTGCTTGCATCAACATGTGATTTTCAGGGATGACAATTCCTGTTTGATCATCTGAATACATCATTTGCACAGTGTCGCCAATTGAGGTAGTCATGTTTGCATGAATGTGTATCATGTTAGTGTCCGTAAAGTTAAAGCCCATGTTTTGAGCATAGTCTCTAACGTCTTTTGTGCCCTTTGCAGTCCAGAGAGTTGCAACTCCAAATTCATTTGTGAATATGTCGTGAATCTCAGATGGTTTTGGAGCAGTATTTTTGAATCGAATGTCCATAATGTGCAAGTGCATCTGTCTCGTAGGGACTTTGATTGCACGAACGTACAGGGGTGCGTCTTTTCCAAAGTACAGTTTTACATCATCGCCGTGGTGAGGTTTTTCAGTCATTTCTATGGTGTCTGAAAGTTTTTTTTCAGTCTGTTCAATGTCTGCCCAACGTCTAACTAATGTGACGTCAAATCTAACTAACTGATCACCGAATTTGTCGCGAAGAGGCTCTAGGATTCTGCCCATGCCAGTTACATTGCAGCTTCCCTGCATGACATGGTGTTTTCCCAAAGCTTGATCATAGTTTGCTCGAGAATTAAAAAGTAAATCAGAAACTGCTTCAGATCCCAATGTTGTCTCACCTCCCTGGTAAATTGCAGGGATGTTTTTTGGCCCATAGAGATTCTTCTTGTTTTTGTAACCGTGTCCCC
>JBOEHF010000059.1:1827-3673 GCA_050633805.1 Candidatus Nitrosopumilus sp. | reverse complement strand
TTTCAGTCATTTCTATGGTGTCTGAAAGTTTTTTTTCAGTCTGTTCAATGTCTGCCCAGCGTCTTACTAAAGTGACATCAAATCTAACTAATTGATCACCGAATTTATCGCGAAGAGGTTCTAGGATTCTGCCCATGCCAGTTACATTGCAGCTTCCCTGCATGACATGATGTTTTCCCAAAGCTTGATCATAGTTTGCTCGAGAATTAAAAAGTAAATCAGAAACTGCTTCAGATCCCAATGTTGTCTCACCTCCCTGGTAAATTGCAGGGATGTTTTTTGGCCCATAGAGATTCTTTTTGTTTTTGTAACCGTGTCCCCCAGGAGCTGCATCTATAACCAAATCAGAGTTATCCAGTGCAGATTCAATAGAGCCTGAAATTTTATAATTTGAGAAAAGATCTAATTTTGATTCGGGAACATAAACATCAAGACCCTTTGAAATAGCTTCATTGACTTTTTCATCAGGGGAATATTTTCCCACTCCACTGACTGTAACTTCAGGATCATCTTTTAGNNCTGCCAATGGAGCCGTAGCCGTTGATGAAAACTTTCTTCACGATTCAGGTAGAAAATGTCCCATTATTTAATTGAATAATATATAACCATAAATAAGTCAAGAAAAAAAATCTAACGATGAAGGCAGTAATTTTAACAGGAGGTCTTGGGACCAGATTACAACCATACACATTATTTGTTCCAAAACCGATGCTACCTCTTGGAGATAAACCCTTACTAGAACACTCAATTAATTGGTTAAAGAAAAATAATATCAAATCAATTGTATTATGTGTAAGTTATTTACGCAAGAACATTCAAGATTATTTTCAAGACGGAAAAGATTTTGGAGTAGATGTAGAATACGCAATTTCCAATAAACCATTAGCAACAGCAGGTCAGCTCAAAAGTGCAGAAGATTTCATAGACGATACTTTCGTTTGCATGTACGGGGATTCTATATTTGATTTTAGACTCAAAGAGATGATAAAAAAACATCAAAAAAGTAAAGCATTTCTCACCATGTGTTTGTATGAATACAAGTACAAATTGCCATATGGCGTAATTGATACGGATAAAAAAGATATCATCACAGCATGGAGAGAGAAACCAGAAATCATATCAAACATCAATACTGGTTGTTATGTTGTCGAACCCGAAGTGTTTTCTTTAATTCCAAAAGGGGTTCCTTACGGAATGGACAAGGTGCTTAATAAAGCAATGTTGAAAAAGGAAAAATTAAACAGCTTCTTAATTAAAAAAGGATTCACAGATGTTGGAGATATGGCATCATATGAAAAAGCATATCAGGAATTCAAAGCCAAACTAGGCAAAATCTAAATTTTTTATGTCTATGTGCATCTATTTTCATCCCTAAAATGACAGATGAATCTCCATGGAGTTGAACTTATAGATTTGATTAGACATGATTTGAAATTAAATAAAAAAGCGTATTTTGTTTTTGATAATAAATACATTTTATAAAAAAATAAAAAAAGTAACAAAAAGATAAGAGAAACAAAATAAAACATTTGTAATAAAATACAACTCTCCTAAATTAGCTAATTTTTAGTCATAATTAACAGCTAATAACAAAAAGTTTCATGAGATGAATTGTGATAAATACATCTTTAGCTTTTCTTTATTCAGTAAAAGTCTCAAAATCAAAATAAAATCTGTAAACCACAAAATAATTAATTTACAGATCTTTGCAATTTATTTGTGAACAAGATTAGCTGGAAATTTTGTAAACTTGCAATTTGATTTGTTTTACACAAGTATTGCATAGAATTTGTGATATAGCGAGAGAAAGTGTGAAAATGAAAATTAAAAAATAAAATAACATCTC
>JBOEHF010000059.1:0-1712 GCA_050633805.1 Candidatus Nitrosopumilus sp. | reverse complement strand
GACATTGCTGTTTTCAACATGTTGGGCTACAAGTTCAAACATGAAGATTATGCAGGAAGAGGGGTAATCGAAGCCATAGGAATCGGAATTGATTTCAAGGATGGAGACCTGGCCCTAAGGGGAAACTATTCTACACTAGATGACGAAGGAGTAATCATCGATAGGAGGGCTGGACGACACATTGAGAAAGCAGATGCAGACGGAATTGCAAAAGAGATTGAAGAAAAACTAGGACTGTCTCCAGACATTTCGGTTGTGGTTTCTCCAACTATAGGCCACAGGGTAACAGTCAGAATTCGAAAGGATTCTCATAAACTGTCCTCAAGAATCACCAATACGGATCCTGCGTATAGCAACATTGGGGGAATGGGGGTCGCAAAAGCAGTGGGTGACTTTTTGAAAATTGAAAAATGTCTGCCATTGGAAGATGACGAGGATTCCAAATTCACTGCTAATCTTGTAAACGACTTTAATGAGAAATCAATCAACATCATGAAGGAGAGCCAAATTAACAAAAAAAGAAAAGATGAAAATAAAAAACAACTCAGTTGCATTCTTCTCAGAGATGCAGGCAACAAATATCCGGACGTAATCCCGATAAATGAAAAATACGGCATGAACTTTTCATGCATAGTTGACATGCCAGTGGAGATTGGAATTTCGGAAGTTCTAAAGATGAAGGCATTTGAAGCTGGAGGGCTGACAGATTACGAAGAAAAAGCAAAGGTTGCTGCAAAGGCAATGGAGACCCAGAACGCAATCTACGTACACCTCAAAGGACCAGATGAATTTGGCCACGACGGGGATGCGATAGGCAAGATGAAAAACATCGAAGAGATTGATCAGAGGTTCTTCAAGACGCTAGTTGAGAACATAGATCCAGGCAAAGTCGCAATTGTCATCTCTGCAGACCATTCGACTCCCTGTATCAACAAGGGTCACAGCGACGATCCGGTGCCTGTAATAGTTTCAGGGGATTTCATCAAGAAGGACGGCACAACTAGAATGACTGAGGAACAAGCAAAGAAAGGAAGCATGGGGTTGCTCCAGGGTGCAGAGGTAGTTGAGAAGTCTCTGGAACTGATCAAATCTCAAATCTAGTTAGTTTTTTTGCTTGCTGCATATCTATTGCATTTTTTCTGATTTTATCAACATCTATTGAATGATAAGTTGAAGGCGAAGTTCCCAATTTTTCCAAAGCTCGGCGCAACATTCCTACTCCAATGTTTTCTTCGTTTTCTTGTTCATGAGCAAATGCTACAGCCACAAGAATAATTCCTTGAACAAGTTCTTTTTCTCGCCCATAACATTGATTCCATACGCCTTCAAATGCTTCATGACATTCCCAGAATCGTTCATTGTTAAAATAAAAAATTCCGTCTGTAATTCCTTTTTCTTTATCCAAAGTTTCTTCAACAACATGTCGTACGTTATCTATCTCTCCGATAGGAGATAGTTTCCCAACCAGTGGATCTAGATCTTCTTTTTCTGCAGCAACATCAAATTCAATGAATTTTGTAGCAACTCGAGCTAGTCTTACAGATACATTAGCCATGTCAGATGCAAGATCTCGTGCTTTATGTGCAAGTTCCCTGCAATTTTGAGGTAAATATTTCTCATTTTTAAAATGCAGCAAATATCGTTCCACGAGATAATTCTGAAGGGATTTCTTAAATTTCTTCTGTAATTCCAATCAAGGTTTATATGAAATA
>JBOEHF010000058.1:0-7397 GCA_050633805.1 Candidatus Nitrosopumilus sp. | reverse complement strand
ACAAACCTCGATATGTAATTGGCTCCATGGGTCCAACTGGCTATCTTCCAAGTTCTAATGATCCTGATTTGGGTCAAAAACCGCTTGATGAAATTAGAAATGCATTTGAGCTCCAAGCTGAAGGATTAATTCTTGGAGGAGTGGATGCTTTACTAATTGAAACTAGTCAAGATATCTTGGAGGTAAAATTAGTAATTGAAGCGTGTCACAATGCAATGAAAAAAACCGACAAAAAAGTTCCAATTATTGCAAATATTACTTTGGATCAATACGGCAAGATGCTGCTTGGTACGAATATCCAATCTGCATACACTACTGTGTCTGATATGGGAATTGACGTTTTTGGATTGAATTGTTCTACTGGTCCAATTGAGATGACTCCTAGTGTCAGATGGCTGGATGAACAAAATGAGCATAGTGTACTAGTTGTTCCAAATGCAGGTATGCCTGAAAATGATGGTGGTCAGGCTGTATACAAGATGACTCCTGAAAAAATGGGCGATGCATTAGGTGATTTCCTTGATGAATACAAAAAAGTTCGAATTATTGGTGGCTGTTGTGGAACAAATCCTGAACATATCAAAACATTAAGGAAAGTAATTGACGAAAAAGCCAACTCTGTCGAGGGTTAAGTATTTAGAAAAACAGATGTGATTTTACTACATTGACAGTTCCTAGGGTAAGTTCAGCATTGAAGGCAGTTGACCTCAAACAAGTACCAGCCCCTCTAATTATTGGAGAGAGAATTAACACTCAAGGTTCTAGAAAGGCAAAGAAAATGGTCCTGGATGATGATTATGATGGTTTGGTTGATTTGGGCAGAGTTCAAGTTGAGGATGGTGCTCATTGCCTCGATGTTTGTGTTGCAACAACAGAGCGTTCAGATGAAAAAGAATTCATGCTAAACTTGGTTAAACGATTAAGCTTAGAAATCGATGCGCCACTTGTAATTGATTCTACAGATCCTGAAGTAATTGAAGCATCTGTAACTCAAATCCCTGGAAGGCCAATAATTAATTCAATTAACTTAGAAGGAGACGGAAGTAGGTTTGAAAAATTAGCCCCCTTAATGGCAAAATATGGGTTGCCTGCAATTGCCTTGTGTATTGGTCCTGAAGGGATGGCAAAAACACCTCAACAAAAAGTTGACACCGCTGAATTACTTTTTGAAACAGGAAAAAAATATGGATTAAAAATTGAACAATTCGTTTTCGATGTCTTGACTTTTACTTTGGCAACAGGGGAAGACGAATTCTTAGATGCCGGAAAAAATACTCTTAAAGGAATTCGACTTGTAAAAGAAAAATTCCCTGATTCATTTACTACTTTGGGATTGAGCAACATTAGTTTTGGTTTGGCACCATATGCAAGAAAGATTCTCAATTCTGTATTCTTGTATCATGCTGTAAAAACTGGACTTGATACTGCAATTGTAAATGCAAAAGAGATTGTTCCATATGGTGAAATTAATGAGAAAGAGAAAAAACTAGCTGAGGACCTAATTTTTAACACTCATCCAAACGCCCTGTCTGATTTGATTACTTATTTTGAGAATGCAGGACCTCAAAGTGGGATTGCTTCAAAGAAAGAAGACGTTGATCCCTCTTGGTCTGCTGGAAAACGTGCAAACTTTAGAATTGTAAACCGCCTCAAAGATGGAATTCAAAATGATGTTGTTGCTGCAATTGCTGAGAAACTAGGGGAACGCGATCTTATCAAAGATTCTGATGGAATCTTGTCCCTTGATGCAACTCAAGAAGTTACCCATGATGGAGCAATAAAGACACTCAATGAGGATTTACTTCCGGCCATGAAGGAGGTAGGTGACAAATTTGGTGCTGGCGAACTCATCTTACCATTCGTTCTAAAATCTGCAGAATGTATGAAGGCAGCTGTTGGCGAACTTGAAAAATACTTGGTTAAAGAAGAAGGTACTAGCAAAGGAGTTCTTGTTTTAGGAACTGTTTACGGTGATGTGCATGACATTGGCAAAAATCTTGTAAAAACAATCTTTCAAAATAATGGCTATACAGTACATGATTTGGGAAAACAAGTGCCGCTACAAAAATTCCTTGATAAAATTGATGAGACAAAACCTGATGCTATTGGATTGTCTGCATTATTGGTATCCACTTCAAAACAAATGAAATTTTTTGTAGAACATGCAAGAAAAAACAACATGACTATCCCAATTCTTTGTGGCGGTGCTGCAATTAACAGCAATTACATTAACCGGATTGCCAAAGAAGATGGGATATACGAACCAGGTGTTTTTTACTGCAATACTATGTTTGAAGGCTTGAAAACAATGGATGTTTTAATCTCCGATGAAAAGCCAAAACTTTTAGCTGATTGGAAAGAAAAGCTAGGGAACTGGAAAGACAAATCTACTACAGCAGTAGATGCTGACACTCTTCCAAAAAGTGCGATTATACCTGTAAAAGCTCCTACTCCAAAAATTATTGGGAAGCCAATTAGATTGAAATTGGATCAAATCAGTATGGATGAAGTTTGGACTATGATTGACAAAAAATCCCTCTTCAAACTGTCTTGGGGGTTAAGGGGAAAGGCAGGTTCTGAATCAGAAGATGATCATGAGCAATTGCTAACTGAATGGAAAATTCGAATTATTCGAGATAAACTTCTGGAGCCTGAAGTTGTCTATGGTTATTTCAGATGTCATAATAAAGACAGGAAGTTATTGGTAGAAAATCCCAATGGCGAAGATGTAGAATTAGAATTTCCTCGTTCTGCAAAGTCTGATCATCTATGTCTGACTGATTATTTTGGAGATGATGACATTGTTGTATTCCAATCTGTTACAGTAGGCAGCAAGGTGGCTGAAATAATTGAACAGTGGAACAAAGAAGACAAATATACTGATGCATATTATCTTCATGGATTGGCAGTTGAAGTTGCAGAGGCTTTAGCTGAATGGATTAATAGAAAGATAAAATCTGAATTAAATTTGGAGAAAGGAGGTTTAAGATATAGTTGGGGATTTCCTAGCTGTCCTGATGTGGCACAACATCATCTAGTATGGAAATTATTGCAACCTGAAAAATCTGGAATGACTTTGACTGAATCTGGTCAAATAATCCCTGAACAATCAACTGCTGCTATAGTTGTACATCATCCTGATGCAAAATACTTTGTACTCTAATTGTTTGATTTTTCTAAAAATTCGTTTAATGAACTAAAATCACTTGGGGATGTAAGCAAAACATCTCCTGTTATTTCTTGTGTTTTTTTCAACAATTCTTCAAATTCTTGACCATATGATGCTAAATCTAGATTTAGAAATTTTGCAGATTTTTCATTTTTAGGAGATGGGTACAAAAGAATTGGGATGATTGAAAACCCTTTAAGATTCTCAGACAAATCTTGCACTTGTTTTATGTTTTGGATTGCTTGAGTCATGAATCCTTTTGGACTTGCATCTAATTTCTTTGTAATTTTTGAAAAATTGGGCTGGTTTGAGATTGAAAGATACAAGTCAATTTTTGAATCTACTCCTTGTTCTCTTAATTTCTTAACTATGGAACTAGGGATTTGACCTGAATCTTTTTTCCCTGTCTGTGATGGGTCTCCCATCAAAATCAAAATCCCTGAAAATCCCATGGAGACACATTTTTCTACAAATTCTGAAATCTCCCCTTCGCTTTTATCTCTGACTCTTAGACTGACTGTAATTGGCAAATTTGGGATTTCTTTTCTAATGATTTTTCCTACTTCGATTGGTGACACTCTTTGAAATCCCAACACATTTTCAGTAAGATGTATTGCATCACATTTATTTGAAATAATTTTTATTTTTTCTACAAATTTTCTAATTGATTTCTCTGTGTTGACATCTGGTAAAATTTTAGGTGGATTAGCTTCATACCTGATTGTCATATTTTCATTTCTTTTCTTCTGAGTTAAAACCTTTGAATACCAAAACCCATATGGAATAGTAGGAAAGAATTATGATGTTATTAGATGATTTAAAATCCAAACTTTCTACTCCTATTGATCCCTTTTTAAAACATAATGATAAGTATCGTTTAGCATCAACCCTTACTGTAATTTATGGAAATGACCCAATAGTTGTAATGACTGAAAAACCAAAAGATATGAAATTCCATGCTGGTGAAATTTCATTCCCTGGTGGAAAATTGGATTTGAATGATTCTGATTTGTTGGAAACTGCATTGCGTGAAACTAGTGAGGAGATAGGACTGACAATTTCTAAAGACCAAGTGATCGGTCAGCTAGATCCTGTAATTACTTTGAATTCTGGTTTTTTGATATTGCCCTTCATTTCTATAGTTGACAAAATTCCTCCTCTTTCTGCCAATGCCGAAGTTGAAAAAATTTTTCATATACCTTTAGAATCTTTTTTGAAAACTGAGGCAAAGGATACTGATCCATCTCATAATCGTATTCAGGAAATGTATACGTTTGAATATGAACATCAAATTGTATGGGGTGCTTCTGCTCGAATACTAAAACAGATTCACAATTGCCTGAAATCCTGAGATTCATTTAAAAAGAACTTCACGTATTCAGGATCTCTCAATTAACAAATAATACCAAAATCTTGCGCCTAAGTTAGGTATGGTTTTGACGATTCTCCAAACTGAAATTATTTTCTATTTTGTTTGATATAATTACAAACACAAAATGATCTCTTTATTTTAGTCACTAATGTTGAAAGGATTTCATGGACCGGATGGTGTCTGTGATTCACAAGTAAAGAATCACTCTGAATCTTTGTTTGTTCAAGAGATTTTCATGTGATGTTCTAAATACTGATTAAAATCCTTATCTGATTAATATGCTGTAAACTCTATGATTGTCTATTACTGAAAATTGCATATGTTCAACTGAAAATTTGGCAGAACCATCAAAACATAGATGATTCCGTTAAGTATCATTATGTCATTATTTCTTGGACATTCAACATATGCTGGTTTTGGAATGTATGATTTTATTATTTTTCATTGCTTGTATGTTAGTTCTTATTTTTCACGTAATGTATTTTGCATCATACAATAGATCCAAATGATCAGTTCTAGGACAAATTGATAACAATAAAAAATGAAATGATCAAAACACTCTGAAATTTATAAATTAAAAAATTGAATGTGTTGATATGTTGACTGTGTAGAGCCTCTGCAAAACAGTAAAGTAATGGTGACAATAACCATGGTTCATATAAGAAGAAAAACTAAGATTCAGATGATTTCTAGGCAGCCATTCGATCAAAAAGTATATTGGGTATAACAAAGAAGCACAAATATAGTTGTAGTTTGTCATTTGATTGATGACTTCATTTTATGAAGAAAGTGGTTTAAGTTCAGAAAATATATTTAGAGATATTCAAACGGAGCATATGGTTTATCAGATCAATTCATCAGCAGAGGCAAAAAAAGCAGCTAACAAGATGAAGGAAGGAACAGATGAAATAATCAAAACGATGCAAGCTGCACGCAAGATTGCACATGATAAAAAAATTGAAACAGATGAATTGAAAATCAACTTATCTGAGAAAAGAGATAAAATGAAAAAATTACAACAAGAACTTGAGCGTATAAAAAAACGTGAATTGACAGTAGCTAAGAAAACATCAAATTTAGTGATAGAAATAAATAAAATAAAAGATGTGATAGAAAGAATAAAAGAAGCAACACAAGATTTAGATCCAAAATATGTAGAACAATCTCAAAATGAACTGTCAGACTCGCTTATTAGAATTACATTAGAAACAGAAAAAGCACAAAGTGAGCTCAATGCAATACGAAATATGGAGGAGATCACATCTAAAAAATTACTTACGGCTGAAAATGATTTTACAAAATCAGAAGCTGACACTTTTACCAAAATAAAAGAAACAGAAAGAATCATATCTAATGTATCAACAACAATAAAACACATCATAAGATCATATGATGAAATAACAAATGTGTCAAAAGATCTTTTAAAATCAGCAACATCCACAGATACAGAATTCAGTAGTAAAAATAATTATGAATTTGAACAAAATCAGACAGAACAAAAATTCGAGGATGTCAAAGTAGCAGTTTAAAATGCACAGATAGTATCAATAAATGATACCTGTGTGGCCGATTTAAAGTAATAATTGATCACAGCAGATCTAGTGGGAAAAATGACAACATTGTCTATTGTAATGCCAATATGGGTGGTAATGTTCATCTGTATACTTATTCTTCAAGTATGATTTTGGAATTTGTAAATGTGGCAGAAGGGAAGATTATTTGACATATCTTTTAATTGTTAATTAATTGACTGATTACATGATTGACAAATCTGCCAAATTTGTTAGATCCATTATACTTGTTTTGTTTGTAGTTGTAATTTTTACCGTATCCCTTTTGATCGCATATGAGGGTTTTCAAATACCGCATGATCTTCGTACCAATCAGATGTCAATTACGGATGTTACCTCCACGTGCAAACAAATGGATTTCATTTTAAAATATCATTCTATGTCCTATGAACAAATGATTCGATTAATAAATAATGGTGAGTTGAATTCCTATTTGACTCCTCAACAAATTGGTGTTGTTGAACAATGTATGCACGGAAAACTGCCAGAACTAAGCTCTTATCTGACTACCCAAAAATTAGGTTTCTTTGAAGGACTTGGAAATTACAAAGTGAGTGGGAAAGCTAAAATCATTGCAATTGACCAAACTAATTACCTAAGATTCGATTATTTTGACATTAGCTATGATTCAAGAGTTGGCAAAAATTTTAAAATTCCTGAACTTCATGTATATTTGACTCAAAAAAATGTTCTTTCTCCAGAAATTTATTTAGATAAATTGAAAACAAAACTTGGTGGTAAAAATTACAAACTACCTGATGATGTTGATTTGGATTTGTATAACACTGTGTTAATATTTGATGCGATTCAAAAAGAACCTTTTGCAAAAATAGTGCTTGAAGATCCATTTTATGTTCGTGATGCCATAAATAATATTCTAGATAATTCTAAGGATATCAATCATCCTAAGATCAGTTCACAAATCATCCACAACAGATATGGGTTTCTTGAAGGTGTTGACAAATATGCTGCAAAGGGAACCATGCTAATTGACTATGAGGAAGATGAAGGGGATCTCACGATTAAACAGTTTGAAGTATCTCAAGGTGAAGATCTTAGATTATATCTTACAAAAAATGGCGACGTGAAAAAAAGTGGTTACTGGACACTTGATTCTAATGGTTTTGTGTACATTAGCAGTGCTACCACCAACGAAGTGCTGCGATACTCGCCAAGCGGTGAATTTGTGGACGTCTTTGTAGACTCTTCTAGAATCAAAAACCCAACTGGACTTCTGTTTGGACCGGACGGAAATCTCTATGTTGCCAGTAGTCTAAGTGATGAA
>JBOEHF010000057.1:0-4914 GCA_050633805.1 Candidatus Nitrosopumilus sp. | reverse complement strand
CCATCTGCGCCAGGTGGAGGTGAAGTATTTTTGTAAAGTTCTGTTGTAACTTCATTTACCAATGTTTGTAATGCTTCAAGTTTAGGCTTCAATTCACCTGGTTCTTTATCTAAAACTTCTCTTACTTCTTTTACAGCATCAGTGATTTTGATACCTTGTTCTTGTGAGATTTTATCTTTAAGATCATGATTAACTAATTTTTCTGTTGTGTAAATGTAACTTTCTGCTTCATTCTTCAAGTCAATTTTTTCTTTCTTTAGTTTATCTTCATCAGAGAATTTTTCTGCGTCTTCTTTTAGTTTCTCAATTTCATCTTTAGATAGCTTTGAAGTAGATTCAATTGTAATTTTTGCTTCTTTTTGGGTTCCAAGGTCTTTTGCTGTTACGTTAATTATTCCGTTTGCATCAATATCAAATTTTACTTCAATTTGTGGAATTCCTCTAGGAGCTGGTGGTAAATCAGTCAGATTAAAGCTTCCTAATGATACATTATCAGTCGCCATTGGTCTTTCACCCTGAACAACATGAATAGTTACTGCAGTTTGATTATCAGCTGCAGTTGTGAAAACTTTGCTCTTTGAAGTAGGAATAGTTGTGTTTCTTTCAATTAATGGTTCTCTCACACCACCTAAAGTTTCAATTCCTAAAGTAAGAGGAGTTACATCTAGTAAAACTATATCACTGCTAACATCTCCAGCAATAATTCCAGCTTGAATTGCAGCTCCCATTGCTACTGCTTCCATAGGATCAACGCCTGATTCAGATTCTTGACCGATTAATTCGCTAACAAATTTTTTCACTAATGGGATTCTTGTTGGCCCACCTACCATGACAATTTTATTGATATCAGAATTTGAAAGTTTAGCATCTTCTAATGCTTTGAGAACTGAAGGTTTACATCGTTCTACGATAGGTCCAATTAATTCATCTAGTTTAGCTCTAGTAATTCTTAATTCTAAATTTTTTGCGCCAGATGAAGGATCATGAGCGATAAATGGTAAGTTAACATCAGTTTCCATAACTGTAGACAATTCAATTTTTGCTTTCTCGGCAGCTTCTCTAATTCTAGTCATGGCAGTTGAGTCTTGAAAAAGATCAACTCCTTCTTTTTTCTTGAATTCGTCTACAATAAAATCAATCATTACTTTATCCATATCGGTACCACCAAGCTGGGTATCACCTGAAGTACTTAGAACTTCAAAAACACCTCCACCCATTTCCATTATTGTAACATCTAATGTACCACCACCAAAATCAAACACAAGGATTTTCATATCCTCCTTTGCTTTATCTAATCCAAATGCCAATGAAGCAGCAGTTGGCTCGTTGATTATTCTAACAACATCTAATCCAGCAATTGTTCCGGCATCTTTAGTAGCTTGACGTTGATTGTCATCAAAATATGCGGGAACAGTAATTACTGCTTTTTCAACAGGTTCTCCAACAAAAGCTTCTGCGTCCTTTTTAATTTTTTGTAAGATAAATGCAGAAATTTGTTGAGGTTTGTATTCTTTATCTAAAATTTTAAAAGTGTGATCAGAACCCATTTTTCTTTTGGCAGCAACAATCGTACTATCTGGATTTGTTACTGCTTGTCTTCGTGCAGGTTCACCGACTAACAGATCTCCTTCTTTAGAAAATGCTACTACTGAAGGAAATGCTTTTCCGCCTACAGTAGCCCCTTCAGCTGCTGGAATAATGGTTGGTTTTCCACCCATTACCACTGCTGCTGCAGAATTACTAGTTCCTAAATCAATTCCTATAACTTTAGTCATATTTTATCATCATCCTCTTTTTGAAATTTCTACTAGCGTAGGTCTTATAACAACTTTATGAGAAATATATCCTTTCCTGATCTCTTTTGTAATTGTGCCATCATCCAATTCTGAGTCATTGATAATAGAAATGGCTTCATGGAAATTAGGATCAAAAATTTCTCCTAATGCATCAATTGGCTCGATGTGGTATTTTTGTAATAAGGAATCCATATTTTTAAGAATAGAATCTAAACCTTCAGAATTAATTTTACTTTCAGAAAAAACTTCTTTGGCTCTGGAAAAATCATCATAAATTTTTAAAAAATCTAGTGCAAATTCATTAATTTTTGAATTTACACCGTTTTCTATATCAGATTGAGTTTTACGAGTAAGATTTTGAAAATCTGCTAATACTAGTTTTAATTTTTTTTCATATTCAAATGATTTTTGTTTTTCCAATTCTAGCAATTTAGAAATATCTTCAGATTCAAATTCTGAAGACTTTGGTTCTTCTACAGAATCATCAGGTTCTGTTTCATTGTCAGATATTACATTAACAGGTATCTCATCAGAGTTTGATTCGCTGGACAATTCAACCAAAATAGTAATTTAGCTAATTTATACTATTATTGATCGTTTCACATAAAGGATTAGCTTTAACAATAATCAAATCAGAGTCTCGTTTTGTTTTCTCTATATTGTCAAAATCAGATTTTGAGCAAGCTACAACTATCGTAGTTTTATCACTATGGAATAGATCAAAGTTTGGAACTTCATATGCTTCAACATCTCCAATATAATCACGTAATCTAGATGTTAAATTCTGAAGCATTTCAATTTTATCTCCACGCATTGCATGTTGGTCAAGTGTCCAAGATAATGCGATTTTTGTTTTACTTGCTTTAAGATCGTTTTTCTTTAATGTTGAACGGATTTCATCAATTAATCTCTTAATGTAACCATCAATTCCTTTAACACTTCCATTAATTAAATACATGAGACTATTTGCTCCTTCAAATGATGAGCCCAAGGATTTCAAATCAAATAATCCACTAACCATATTATCTAGAAATATTTCTTGAAAATCATCTGATGATAGATCATTTTTAGTTATGTCATCTTGAGCATATTTACAGACCTCTAAAATACTACACAGACTTGAAAATCTGGATAACACATCAATTGCATGGAAATGTTCGGATGATGAAATTGCTACAAATTTTTTCTCCTTTTTACCCACTGTAAGAAGTTCAGATAATATAGAATCTTTCTTCCCATTAAAAGATCCAATGATTTTTGGTGGTTCATTTAGATCTTCTAAAGGGTAGTAAAAATATGAAATTTGTTTTCCAGTCTCATGACCTGTTACGTGTTCAAGTAATGAAATATTTTCATTGTTACCTCCAAATCCTGTTGGAAGTGTAAAAATTACTGAGCTGTTTTTCTTCATTGAAGTAATTGCATCCTTAAATTTTGAATGAATTTCAGTTTTGATATCTTGTCCTGTTTTTCTAATTCTTGGAGTGAAGAAGAGGTATTGTGCTTTGGATATTGCCACATCTATTGGTTCCATTGCCAATAGAGGCTCATCTTCTTTTAGTGAAGATACGTTTGGATAGGTTTTAGCAATTTCAGATTTAAGTGAGATTGCAGATGGGGTTGATTCATCTATAATGTAAACATCTGCACCTTTGATTGCCATTTGAGAAGCAATTGCATATCCTTCTGTACTAAGGCCATAAACAACAACTTTTACTCTCCCCATTACATCTACATACAATATTAGACTAAGAAAAACTTATTGAACTTACCATAATTAGAAAATTACTTGAAAATTTGGATAGATATTCTAACACCAAAGCAATTATTGTTTTCTGAACCAATAGTTGAAAAATTAGGTAAAAAACACGATCTTTTATGCACTTCAAGAGAATATGATGAAGTTTCAAAATTAGCAAAAATACGTGGTTTTGACCTTGTTTTTGTCGGAAAGCATGGCGGCGGAGATAAAGAAACCAAACTCAAAGCCAGTATTGAGAGAATGGGAAAACTGTCTAAAAAAATAAAGACATTTTCGCCTGATATTGTAATTAGTTTTTGTTCTCCAGAGGCTGCAAGAATATCTTTTGGATTAGGAATAAAACATGTAGCATTTTGTGATTCTCCACATGCTAATGCTGTAATGCGATTAACATTACCAATAATTCAAAAATTGTTAATCCCAAATATGATATCAAAGAAGGAATTTTCAAAATATGGGATAGATGAAAAAAATATTGTACAATACAAAGCAATTGATGCTGTTGTTACAATAAAAAGAAAAATAAATCAAAAAGCAACACTACCTTTTAAAAATAATAAAAATAATATTTTGATAAGAATTGAAGAAGAACAGGCATCATATACTTCAAAATCAGATAAAATAATCCCAATAATTAAAAAAATTGCCAGTGATTTTGAAGATAAAAATATCGTAGTATTAGGAAGATATACTAAACAAATAGAAAATTTACAAAAAATATTAGATAAAAAAATCAAAATTGTAAAAATGTCATATGATGGAAAACATTTGTTAGAGAATACAGATATTTTCATTGGTTCAGGGGGAACTATGACTGCAGAATCAGCATTAATGGGAATTCCAACAATATCATATAATGCTGTTCCAAATATTATTGAAAATTTCTTGGTTAAGAAACATTTGGTTAAAAGAGAAACAAATCCTAATAGTATTTCAAAATACATAAAGAAAATCTTTGAATCAAGTGAAAATGAGAATCAAGAAAGAGCAAAAAGAATTAGAAAACAGATGGAAGATCCTATTCAAAAATTAATGCAAGTAATTAAACAATAGAAAATTTTTGTTTTATGAGTCAAATTCAAATAAAAAGTTCATTAAGGGAATGAGAGTGCTCGATTTAGCAGCCCGGTAGTGTAGCGGTCAAGCATAGGGGCCTTTGGAGCCCTTGACCCCAGTTCGAGTCTGGGCCGGGCTACTATATTTAAAAGATGAAATTATTGTAATATGATATAACATAGATAGGTTTTCTCAAATTAGATACAATGACAGATATCATATTAGGAATGGGAGAGGTGGGAGAAACTCTATTTGATTTATTGGTTGAGAGGAATTTTGATTGTGTTGGAATTGATGTTG
>JBOEHF010000056.1:0-13182 GCA_050633805.1 Candidatus Nitrosopumilus sp. | reverse complement strand
CACATTTGTTAATACCTTTTTTGAATCCCATATCTAAAAAATTCTCAAACTATAATAATAATCATATCTAAAATTTCTAATTTTGATTTTTCGTCAGTTTATTTTTTATTGCATAAATTATCTATGAAAATACGTATAATTTTTAAATTAGAATTCTATGAAGAGATTTTTCTTAGATGTTTGTAATAATAGTTTAAAGAATTATTGACAGTTTGTAGTATTTCTCAAATTCTCAGAATGGTTTATCATTTCAGATGCTCCCGAATCATCATGGAAGAGAAGAAATATTTTATTAAAAAATAAAGATGTAACTACAAAAAAGATCATAAACTTTCAGTCATGATTCATGCACAGAATGAAGAACATTACATACAAAATGTAATCGAATCGGTTCTTCGCTGTCCATATCCTAACAAGGAGATAATAATAATTGATGATGGTCTACAGACAATACACAAAAAATTGTAAAAGAGTATTCCAATAAAGGATTAATCAAGTTAATTTGTCACAAAAAAACTAAAGGCTCAAAGCCTGCTGCATTAAATCCTGTTTTTGATCATACTACAGGAGATATCATTGTTATAATCGATGCAGATTGTGAGATAAGTAAAAATGCACTTGACAACATACCAAAATATTTTGAAGATGAGAAGGTAATAGCTGCTGCAGGACACGTAAAAATTAGATCAGGAGATGAAGGAATTAAGAACATTTTAACTAGTTTACAAGAATATGAATATATTCAATCAATTGAGCTTGGGGGAAAATTTGGGACCATTTTCAATACAATGATGGGAATGTCAGGAGCATTTTTAATAATCAGAAAAAGTGCATTCGAGGAAGTAAAGATTCAACGAGGATGTTAGAGTTGAAGACTTTGACATTATACTAAAGCTAAGAAAACTCGGTAAGAAAATTGTATTTGCTGAAGATGCCATAGTTCACCCAAATTGGGAATAAAATTAGATGTTGATAGTTTAGGAATTAAAATAAATTAACTTGTAGGTCCTTTGAATAATTCACCAGGCATTAAGATCCAACCTTTTTCTACAAAATGAGATACAGATTCAAATTTCATGCATACAATAGAACCATTAGGTCTTTGCATGTTTGCTCTATCGGGTTTACATACAACCTGTTCAGACGTTGTATCTGATTTTTGTTGTTTTAATGGCGAAACATATTCATCAACTACAAATGAAATGATAGCATCCTCATATTTTACAAATATTGTATCTCCTGATTTTACTTTTAGTTTATTATCTAAAGAATCAGAGTCAGTTGAAAATTGAATCAGACCATCCAGTCTATTGTGAAAATTATTTTTAGTTAATGTAGTCATATAACCTTCAGAATCAGAATCAGACCAAACATGTGCAGTATGATTAATCAATTTCTCATCATAATCTACATGAAGCACTACAGAAAAGGAAACAGATTTCTCATGTAGGTAGAGTGTATCACCAGGGTTGGAATAAAGATTGAATTTTTCGCCTTTGTCAATAGTTTTAGCAGAATTTAATGGAATTTCTTCTAATTCTGTAGTATCTGTAATTGGTAACGGAGTTCCCTCTATGAATGCCGAACTGACTGTACCTTTGTATGCTGCATAGATTTCTCCTCCCTGTACAATTTGAAGTCTATGGCCTGAAGTGTAATCATCAAGAATAAAAAAGACAGTACCTTCAAAAATTCCTGAAGAAGTATCAGTTTCTTGTAGCATAATAGTAGTTCCAATAGTGTCAGCATCAGATGCAACATTGATATCAACATAATCAATATCAGAACTCACATCCATATCTGAATCAATTACTCTAATAACAGCAGTCTCATCATAAGAATAATTATTCTCAAGGAATTCAATCATATCATTGTTTTCTGCGAATACATCAATATTGTAAGATATTGCAATCAAGCTTATTGTTGCAAAAAGAAATAATTTTGATTGTATTTTTCCCTTATGCACTCTCAAATTTTTGAATTTTACCTTTTAAGTATGACGTAGAAATCATACCATCAAAAATAAATTCAGATCTTTAGGGGTTAGAACTAAAGTCAGATAAGAAAGATTTCAGAAAAGGACTTGAGCCAGTGAAGGTTCAAGTCCAAATGGGCCTACATGGACACCCATCTTTTTGGGAATAAAATTGGACGCAGGTAGAGTGACAAAATTTGAAACTACATTAACTTATCTTAAAGACGGTACTAATTCATCTCCATCTGTTTTCATTTTTTGAAATCAATTACTGTACATCCAATTAGGTTTAAACTATTCACGTAAGACGAAATACAAGAGTCATTTTAACGAAGAGCTTTCTATGTGAATTGCTTTTAAAACATCTGTTTTGCTAACTACACCACCCAACTTTCCATTAATGTTAACACCCACGCCATTAATTTTATTTTTAATCATTACACCACACGCCTCAGCTAGATCATCTTCAAAATCAACGGATTTGAAATTACTAGTCATTACATCTTTTGCTTGAACAGTATTTCCAAAACCAGAATCAGAAAGAAATCCTTTTCTTGAAAATATTACTGAGATGGTTTGATCAGAATTATCCAATACTGAATCAGAATTACCCTGTTCCAATGCTACATGAAATAAATCACGAAAAGTGAGAATTCCTTCAAGTTCATCAGTATTATTTTTTAAGAAAATTCTTGAAATTTTTTCATTAATCATTTTAGGAACTACACTGCTAAGAGGAGAGCTTGAATTCATAGAGACATAAGAAATTGTCATAACATCACCAACCCTGTGATTTTCAGTATAGTTTTGAACATAATGTTGTATAATATCACTTTTTGTGATTATTCCAATAAGATCATTGCTCTTTGATGAAATACCCAAAGATCCTATTCTTTTTTCAAGCATTATATCTACACAATCTTCAACATTCATGGAATCATTCACAGAAGTAAGTGGATTCATAATTTGAGATGCAGGTATCTCATCAAGAGTCTTTTCAGCATCATCGTTTAGTAAAAATAAACCTATATCTTTTTCAGTTATTATTCCCAGTGAAGATTTTTCATCTGTTACAATTAACCTACTAATTTTATTTTTTAAGAGTTCAGTAATCACATGTGAGAGTGAAGAATTTTTTTCAATAGTAATAGGTTTTTTGAAAAGATAATCTAAATTAGACAATCATATCACCAAAATTATTTGATCAAATATACAGGAATTTTAGATTTTTGAAGGATATGATTTGAAACACTTCCAATCATGTCTTTGGATGCAGATCCAGAACCAGTGGTACTCATCACAATATGATCAAACTTCCCTGTTTTTGCAGTATGTAATGTAACATATCCGGGAGAGCCTCTTAGAATTTTTGATGTAAATTTCACATTCTTATTTCCTGCTCGCTTCATTGCTTTTTTTAGAACTATTTTTGCATTATCTTCTAATTGTTTATCAAATGTTTTTGTTCTAGGCCCACCATCAATTACATGAGGAATCACATGTATGCCAGTCACATGGCCATGAGTAAACCCTGCCAAGGTAATTGCTCTATCTAATGCTTCAAATGATTTTTTTGAGCCATCAATTGGTACCAGGATTTTACTTAGAGTCATAAGGAAAATTGTTAGGTATCTAATATGAAGAGTGAAATTGATTCTCAATGTTGGTATTGAAGATTTGTTAAAACATATTTTTTGAAGATAAAAACAGGCGTAGATTAGAATTTAATTAAACAAGTATTAGGATTTTAACGAAAAGACAGATTTAGAAAAAAATACTAATCAATTCATTAATAGTTACTAAAAATTGAATGTTCTTTCGGTTTAATTGGTTTTCTTGATGATTAAAAATAAAAAATCATGTTATATTGTTTGTTCCTTTGGTAATGAGAATAGGACAATTTGCGCGTCCTAGTACTCCATTTGCAACGCTACCCAAAACAATCTTTCTAATACCTGTTCTGCCATGAGAACCCATTACAATTAAATCAATATTGTTGTTGTCTGCAAAAGTCACTATCGCATCTGACGATGATGGATTATGAACGATTTTTATTGAAAATGATATATTTTTGGCTTTTGTTCTTGTTTCAAGTTTTTTGAGCATGGTATTAGCTTTGTTGTCTTGTTCATCTTGAATTTCTTCCAGTCTTTGAAGAGACATTCCTGCAGAATCAGGTAATTCTGATTGAATAACGGTCATGGCTATGAGCTCTGACTCAAATTTTTCTGAGATTTCTAATGCTTTCTCAAAAGCCCTTTCAGAATATTCAGAACCATCAAAGGGCACGAGTATTTTTTTCAACATTATTGATATGATTTTTATTAATTTATAGTATATAGTTGATTTTCCAGAGAGAATATTCTGTTAATCAACCAGAACAAAATTAAAATCCAAAAAAGGATTTGAACCGTTCAAGGTTCAAGTCCAAATGGGCCCACGGGGATTTGAACCCCGGATCTTCGCCGTGTAAGGGCGACGTCATAACCGACCTGGACTATGGGCCCAGAAATCAACGTAGTTAAAATCCATTTAAACTTTGAGAAAGTTCAGAATCTAGAAATTTGATGAATTGTTAGCAATTCCATGGTTCTTTTTGACTTTTTTTCTAGTCCAATTGGATTAGGTCATGTAACAAGAGACATTGCAATTGAAAATAATTTTGAAAATATTAGAACAAATTTTGTTACAGGAAGTGGTGCTGCAAAAATTCTAAAAAACTTAGAATTAAAGGTTCAAGATGTTTACAATCCGCCTTCATTTATTGTAGAAAATGGAACTCTAAAGAATCCAGCAAGATGGTTATGGAATTATTATCATTATTATATAAATTGTAAAAACATTTCACAAAAAATTATTCTAAAAGACAATCCAAATTTGGTAATTAGTGATGAGGATTTTGCGTCATTATCAGTTGCTCAAGAAAGAAAAATTCCAACAGTTCTGATTACAGATATTTTAGAGACACATTTCACAAAGGGGCTGGCATCATTTATTGAAAAAAAGATGAATAAATCAATGGCCAAAATAATTAAAAAATGTGATTTAGTTATCATTCCCGAAATTGGGGATGATAAAGACAACATGATGAGAGTAGGACCAATTGTAAGACAAACAAATCATACAAGAGAGCAATTACGAGAAAAATTCTCTTTTGATAAAAAAACAATTGTTATTTCTATTGGAGGTACTGATGCAGGATTATTTCTAATTGAGAAATCATTAGATGCAATTTCTAAAATCAATAAATATGTAGATGTTGTACTAGTATCTGGCCCTTCTGTAAGTAAAAAATATCATAGTGTTAGAAATTTTGGGTTTGTAAATAATTTGCATGAATTAGTTTTTGCAGCAGATGTATTAATTTCTCTTGCAGGAAAATCAACAATAGATGAGGCTAATGCTTATGGGACTCCAGCCATATTCATTCCAATTAAAGGTCATTTTGAACAAGAAGACAATGCAAGGGAGCAGGGATTTGTTTTTGAAGATATCAAAAGACTCGATAGGCTAGTTTTAGAAAAATTAGAAGAAAAAAGAAATCAGGTGAGCACGGATGGTGCACAGATTGCATCTGATATTATTACAAAATTAGCATTCAAAGCTTAATAGATGCCAAGAAGATTTGGATAAATACTATGTCAAAGTTAGTAGTAGCCAAATTTGGAGGTAGTGCAATTGGACCAGATGGAGTTTCCATACCAGAAATTGTTCAGAGAGTCAATGAATTACGAAAAGATTCCAAAGTAATTACTGTCTTTTCAGCACCACTGACGACGGATAATGGGAAAAAGCGCTCACTTACAGATGTAGTTTTAGAACAAGGAAGAAATGCAGAAAATGGAAGTACATCTTCTTTGGACATTGTTAAATCAACATATCAAAAAATTCTCCAACAAGTAAATTCTGAAAATAAAGAAAATTGTCAAAAAACTATAGATTTTCACCTAGAATTGGCTCAAAAGGCACTTGATGAGGCCTCTGAAAAAAAAGAATTTGCAGATGAGATAAGATCAAGAGCACTTGCATTTACAGGTGAAATTCTAATGTCCCATATAATGAACCATATTCTAAGGAGCAATGGAATAAAATCAGATGCTGTAAAATATGATGATTGGCCAATTATCACAGACAACAATATTGAATCTACAAATTTCCTTCCTTCTGAATCGAGGGAGAAATTAGGAAAGGCAGAAGAATTGGTAGAAAACAATGAAGTAGTTACTATCGGTGGATTTATTGGCAAAACAGTGGATTGTGTAACTACAACATATGAGAGGGGAGGATCAGATAGGACTGCAGCTGATCTTGGCATATTATTTCATAAAAAATATGACACTAGGATAGATTTTGAGAAAGACAGTGCAGTAGTATCAGCTGATCCTAAAATAGTTGATTCAAGACTAAGAGCTATTTTAGAGCTATCATATAATGAAACAAGATTAGCAGGAATGTTTGGAATGAAAATATTAGATCCTATTGCAATTAAAGAAATTATAGAAAATGGTGTAGACATGCCAATAATGATTACCAATATGAAAGATCCACAAAAGACTACAACGATAAAGAGAGTACTTGATGATCAAAAAGGCCATCCAATTAAAATAGTTACAGGGAAAGAAAATTGTGCAATATTTAGAATTGAAACAAATTCTATCCAAAAATTATTGACATCATTAGATAAAGACAAACGATATAGTGAATTTATTATACTATCACCATTTACAAAAGATGGAATAGAATTTTCAAGAATTCTTTTCCTAGATGGAGATTATGTAAAAAGAAATGAAAAATATCTATTAGGATTTGATTCACTTGCAACAATAACATACAACAGAGGAGTCATTACGTTGATTGGGGATGAGATGTGGAGAGTTCAACAAGTCGCATCTAGAACTAGTGCAAAGATCGGTCAATCGGAATTAAACATATTGAATATGGATGCACAAGAAGAAACTTCACGAATAATAATTGTTGTAGAAGATTCTAATGACAACATTAGAAAAGCAATTGTTGCAATACATGAAGAGATTTCTGAAATTAATTTTATTTAATGTAAGAGTGGCGTTACGGGATTTCTCCTGTAAACACCATCATGGGTTTGTTCTTGGACCGTTATCTAGATTTAGTCCGGCGTTACCCAAAACACGCGATATTATATGTCACAATTCATAGTATTTAGAGTTGATCTATATAGATCCATTTACATGCTCTCAGCTACATACCAAAGAACAATACCAATGCCCAAAATGGCATACCACTTGAAGTTTCTTTTATTCATGAAAATATTGGCCGAACCCATATTCTCATCTTTGTATGTAGTCATTCTGATTTTTCTCATTTCAAATCCCTGGCCAACCAAGCCTATAACAAGACATACAATTCCTGCAAAGCCCAGAGTCCATTCCATGCATGGATTTATCATTAATCAGATATGAAGTTTGAGATGCGTTAAAGCAGAGAAAAAATAATTCTTTAAATTAGCATGAATTTTTTGCTCTCCTATGAAAGAGATCGGTAAAATATGGATGAATGGTAAACTAGTACCATTCAAAGATGCCAAAGTTCACGTATTAACTCATGCCTTACATTATTCAACATCAATTTTTGAGGGAATAAGATGCTATGATACTCCAAACGGATCAGCAATTTTCAGATTGCCTGAGCATGTTGACAGATTTTTCAAATCTGCAAAGCTATATTCAATGAAAATGCAGTTCCCAAAAAAAGCAATTTCAGATGCAATTATACAAACTGTAAAGGCAGGAGGTCTCAAAGAATCATACATCAGACCATTGGCATATTATGGATATGGAACAATGGGGTTGACCCCAACTACCAATAAGGTAGATGTTTCAATTTCATGTTGGGAATGGAAAATGGGTGAATCAAAAGCAGGTAAATTTTCAGGAGCAAAATGCAAGGTATCAAGCTGGACTAAAATTGATTCAAAATCTCAACCAATGCAAGCAAAAGCTGCATCAAACTATGCAAATGCAGCTCTTGCAAGAATGGAAGCACTAGATAATGGATATGATGAAGCTATCATGTTAAACTATCATGGAAAAGTTGCAGAAGGTAGTGCTGAAAATATTTTCATAATTAAAAATGACAGTATTCAGACCCCTCCACTTTCTGCAGGAGGATTAGAAGGAATCACCAGAGATAGCATTATTCAGATTATTGAAGAGAATGGAGGATTTGTAATCGAACGCGATTTAGAAAGAGACGATCTTTATAATGCAGATGAAATTTTTATGACTGGAACTGCAGCTGAAGTAAAATCGGTAACTCAAATTGATAAAGTGAAGATAGGAAATGGAAAGATGGGTAACGTCACTAAAGCATTACAAAAATCATTTACAGATGTAGTTATGGGAAAGGATGAGAGATTTTTACCATGGTTAACATATATCTAAATTCCATGAAGTTTTTTACCCATAATACGGATTAGAAATTATGGATTCCTGTGCTACTGGCGACACGCAAGAAATATGCTGGTTTTGCAGAAAAGGCCGTCACGATGATTGCATGAAAGAGATCCCCACACAAGGAAAATCAGATGGCCCACATGATTGCACTTTTGATACAAAACTCATCCCATGCAAATGTCAGCACTAAACAATTAGTATCAAATACAGCTTTATTTGAAAAATTTTATGAGTTACAATGAAGAATTTTGGAACAAATATTCAGATGAGAACGAAGCAAAATACAATGAAGAATTTTCAAAATTTGTTAGAGATCTAGCTACTTCTCTTAGGTGTACAAGTGTTCTAGAAATTGGTTGCGGTACAGGGATTGATCTAAGGTTATTTTCAAATACATTTCAGATTCACGGGATTGATCTAAATGATCATGCCTTGGATATTGCCAGAGAAAAATTTGGAATTGGAAATTTCAAAAAAGGATCCATTACGGAATTGCCATTTGAGAATGATTCAATAGATTTCGTATTTACTCATGGATTATTGAATTATTTGGATGATGAGACATTAGATAAAGGGATGGCAGAGATGTTTAGAGTTTCTGGAAAATACATAATGAATTGTGAAAAATTTGAAGAAAATGAAAAACAGATTGATGAAAACCAAAAGTTTCGCAATATGGAAAAAAGATGGTTAGACTATAAAGTAAGATTTGTCAGCAATGTCGATATGCATGAGGATATAGAACCTGAAAAACCAAGATTCACCTTGTTAAAAAAGCTGTGAATTTATTTAGATTTTTTCGGTGTAATAGCCAAATTTTTTGGTGAATATACAGTAAAGGTTATAGTTCTAAATGGACATCAATTTTTCAAATAAATTAAAGAGATTGACAATAAAGCAAATATGAGCATTGTAACAGGGTTTCATAATTTGATCCAAAATATGTAGAGGCAATCAAACAGGGACTAATCAAAACAATTTCAAAACCATCAGGAGTAAATCAAGTGATTGATTTAACAAAAAAAATATAATCAAATTAGAGTAGAAAAATAAATTCACAATTTAGAAATTTCAATTTTAGAATATTTTTTAAAATTAAAAAGCGGGTCTAAAGGGATTCGGACCCTTGACAACCGGATTAAGAGTCCGGTGCGCTACCTGGCTGCGCCATAGACCCACCGAAATAAATAAGCCCAGAGTTGTTATTAATCTTAAGATTTTAAAATAAATGAAAAGTTTTAGTTTTGTGCTTTAGCTTCAATCTCATTGTATTTTTCAATGATTGCAGTAAGTGCAGTTGAAACTGGAACATCGTTCATCTTTTTCTTTTCGGCAAGAAGTTTTTGATATGCATCTAGTGTAATGTACACTGGAATTGAACCATTTCCTTCAAGTAGTCCTCTAACGTTGTATAGAGCAGTTTCCATTCCTTTCTCAGCAGATTTTGCAAATTTTGCTTTGTCTAAAATTGCACCTAGAGGACCAAATGGCATCTCATAATCTACTGACATTGTTACTCTTGTAAGATTATTACCTAATGACTTGAATTCATTGGTAATTTGCCAATGTTTGAAAGGACCTTCAATTTGTTTGGCAGTGATTTTTTCATTTCTTATGAATTCAGTTGTTTCACAATCCCACTCTAAACGTTTTCCGCTAAAGTCACCGATCACTCTAAAGGTTGTTCCAACACCCATTCCTTCTTTGATATCCATAGGAACGACTGTCATGCCTACAGTATCATTTTTGATTTGATCAGAAACATGTTCTGGTCTTGCAAAGTAGGTGAAAACACTCTCTACAGGTGTTTTAATATCGATTGATTTTGTTACGAGGGTCAACGATTGAGTTTCTTGCCAATAAGGATTTAAAGGTTTTGAAGATTTTCCCACTCAAATTGATTTATAATATATTCATCTAAGATGCTGATAAATTGAATGGCTAAAATGCGATCAGTTGTCTTGATCTTTGTTCTAATTTTTTCATTTTATGCAGTATTTGACTCAGCATATGCCCATTCTATGTTCAATTCTGCTGAGGAGTCAATTGGGGGCTTTAGGGTTCAAGTGGCCACAGCCCCAGAATTTCCGCAAATTGATGAGCCATCTCAATTTCTCATCAAAGTAACCAAAGGGTTTGACTATGAAGATGTAGATGGATTTACAATGGGAATCAGAATATTTTATCATAATCAACAAGTGGATGCAATTCCTCCTACATCAATAGATGGTTCCCATTGGGATTTTGATTATGTTTGGAGAAACACAGGAAATCATATTGTCAAAGTTGATTTGTATGACATGAAAGATTCAGATGAAATCTTGACTTATACGTTTAACATGGGTACTCAGAGCCCATTTGGCGTAATATTCATTGGCGCAATTACTGCAGGTGCTTTAGTATTTGTTGGAGTTATGCTGTACATATATTTGCCAAAAATGTTAAAAAAATCTAAACAGTGATTGTTTTAGAAGATTTTGAGATTCTAAATGCAAATAATGTAGTTAGTAACACCATAGCAAATAGCCATATTCCAATGCCCAAGTGAATTGCAACTAGAACTGCATGAAGTTTTGTATCGATTACCAAGGCACCAAGTGTAATTTGTGTAATTACTAGCGCAGTTGCAATAGAACTTGTAATTTTTATTTTCAAGTCAGAATTCTTGTTTATCAAACTTGCAATCATTGTTGCAATTATCAAGACTCCAGTTGTTGCAGCAACCAATCTATGAATCCATTCAATTAGATATTCTTCAGATGGCATAATTCCATTAGGACATAGAGGCCATTCAGGACAAGTCAATCCAAGTCCTGCAGCTGAAATATATCCACCAATAAACATCAGTGAATACAAAACTATCATTGTGATTAATGCTAAGTATTGTACGGCCAAAATTTCTCGTTTCTAGTTAACTGTGATAATGCCTATCATCCAAGGATGGACCATGCAAAAGTATGGGTATTCACCTGCTTCATCAAGAGTTACAGAATATGTACCGCCTGCCATAAACAGACTACTATCAAATAATCCATCAGGTCCTCCTGATGGTGTTCCACTTGTAACTGTGTGAGCTGCAGAGTCATCATTTGACCAAGTAATTTCTTCACCTGCTGATACTGTAACATGATATGGAATGTAACATTGGTTTGTTGCTTCACATCCAGGAACTCCAGAACCTTCTGGGAGAGAGATTACTCCATCATATGCTACTGGTTCTGGTGCTGCAACTTCTTCAACAACCTCTGGTGCTGCAACTTCTTCAACAACCTCTGGTGCAGGTGCTGCTTCCATAACTTCTTCTTCAACTGAAACATCACCTACGATAATTTTACCTACCATTCCTTGTTCTCTATGACCTGGAACTGTACAAATGTAATAGAAAATTCCTTCTTCACCTGCAATAAATTCTGAAGTACCACTTTCACCTTTCTTTAACGGGTTAGAAGGAGTTGCAATTTCACTACCAGGAATAATTCCTCCAAAACCCTCTTCATCAGCTGTTACACCAAATGAATGGAATGATACACCATCATTGATTACATCAAAGACTACTTTATCTCCAACTTCCATATTGATTGTTGGATTATTATCTGGTTCTCCAGGTAATGCGTTAAATGCCAAAGTCCTAAAGTCTGAGGATTCAATAAATGAAAGAGAAGACATTATAGTTGCACCAGTGTGTGCTGCTGGACCTGCTGATGCAGCATCTCCAGCCATCATTGCTACTACTGGGGCTGGTTCAGAAATCCAATAATCCCACATTGAAAAGAAGATTGCTCCACCAACAATGCAGATACCTAACATGATAATCATCATTTTTCCAGTTCTTGCTGGAGTGGTTCTGTAAACTTGGGAATTATCGTGACTCATTTCAAATATCTCCTAATGTGATGGGTTCTTTGCCTCAAATGGATAATAGTATTTCCCACCGACTCCAAATGGATCTTCGGTATTTGCAGGTTTTCCTTTTGCGGAACTGTAAATCATGTTTGCTAAGAAGATTGCCATACTGACGCCAATTATCATTGCACCAACTGTTGCAATCTGGTTCATAGCAATCCACTCTGGGATTGGAGGATAATCGAAAATTCTTCTTGGCATTCCATACAAGCCAAGTACGTGTTGTGTAAAGAATACCAATACTGTACCTACAAAGGACATGATAAAGTGGATCTTACCCATTGTTTCATTATACATTCTTCCTGTTACATATGGGAACATGTAGTAGAGGAATCCAATTGAACCAAATGCAATTGTACCCATCACAAAGAGATGGAAGTGTCCAACTACCCAGTATGTATCGTGTGTTGTAAAGTCTAATGGCATAGCGGCATTTGCAACACCACCTGCACCTGCAGAGAAGAATAACGCAATACCACCAACAGCCCACATCATTGGAGTCAAGAATTTGATTCTACCATTCCACATTGTTGCTACAAAGTTGAATACGTGCATGGCAGATGCTGGAACTGCTGCAAGAGTTCCTACCATGAATACGGTTTTTTCAGTAAATGACATTCCAGTTGCATACATGTGGTGTGCCCATGATGAGAAACCAACAATAGATAACAAAACAAATGCAAAGACACCAGAGTTGTAACTGTAAATTGGTTTTCTTGAGAATCTTGGAATGATTTCATACATCATACCAATTGCTGGAATTACTAATACATACACCTCAGGATGGAATGTAAACCAGAACAAGTGTGCATATGCGATTGGATCCCCTCCCATTGCAGGGTTGAAGAATCCAGTTACTCCAAGTCTATCAGT
>JBOEHF010000055.1:0-2898 GCA_050633805.1 Candidatus Nitrosopumilus sp. | reverse complement strand
GAATCCATTCATGGGATTTAGGAATTTATTGTGATTTTAATTGAGACTTTTGAACCGTCTTTTAATTTAGCAATTTTTCTGAGGTTAGTTTTTGAAATTAATTCTATTATAGAATCATCATGATGAGTACGTTCAAGAATAATTAATTCGCAATTTGCAGAATTGTTTAGTTTTGCAGAAAAACATTTTACCCAACCATAGGTTCGTTTTCCATCTGAAAAGCTCTTAATTTTGATACCATTCAAAGTTTCAAATTGCTTTATTGCTTCTTGATGAATTTTTTGATCAAGTTTAACATTAAGAGTTCCAGGGTATGGGACATATCCAATTTTAGATTCAAATTGTTTTGTATAGCCCTTCAATCCCATATAGTATGCCCCTTCACCCATTCCAGAAACTAGAGTACCTTTGAGTTTCACATGAGAAGGTGATGAATCAAAACTTTTTTGTAAAATTGCAGAGAGTTTTACCATTTCAGAAAAACCTTTTGGAGTAATTTTGACTGAGATGTTTCTTCCATTAATTATTCTCTCAATGAATTGATTTTGTTCTAATTCAAGAAGATGTTTTGATGCAGCCTGCTGTGATTTTTTGATGCTTTTTCCAAGAGAAGATGTAGTAATTGAAACATAGCTGTATTTTGCACCTTTTGAAAGTAAATACGAAAGAGTTAGGATGTGCTGAATTTTTAGTTCAGTCATCTATTCTAAGAAACGCCCAGGTCACCGAATGTTTTTAGAGTCATTCCATCTGAGTTTGATAATTTTGCAACTCTATGTCCAATTACACATTCAACGCCAGCATTTCTTGCACCTTCTAAAAGTCTCTGAGTGATAATGCCATCCAACAGGAGATATTTTATTCCTGATTGAGAAGATAGTTTACTTACAACTTCACTAATTGGAACCTTGAAGATTTCGTTTTGGTCACCATCTAATGCAACTGCTTCAAGTGTTTCATTGAGATTTGGAAAAACTTTTGCTGCCATTTCTGCAACAGGTTTATCATCTTCACTCTTTAGTTGAGGAGCAGGTTTTCCTTCTTTAATTTCATCGGCAACAGGTTTTAGAATTTCATCTAGTCTTTGTGGGGTTAATTCTTCAACTTCAACACCAGGATCTGCTTGAAGTTCGTAGTCTAATGGAACAACAGATTTGAGCTCTTTTAGGATAAATCCACCAGATCTGTCACCATCTAGGAAGGCAACAACAGTCTCTTTAGAATCACACAATTCTTTGATAGATTCATCAATTTTTGCACCTTCAATTGCAAGTACATTATCATATCCTGCTCTTAGAAGATTGATCACATCAGCTCTTCCTTCAACAAGAATTACCCATTTAGAATCAACAAGACCAGAACTACAGGTCAATTTTGATGGGCCATAAGTGGATAATTTTCCAGTATCACCTTGGTGAACATCATTTAGCATGCTTTCACCTTCACTAACAGTTTTAGTTGCCCATTTTTGTTTGATTTCTTTTGCACGTTTTACAATATCGTCTTTCTTTGCAGCTCGTACATCATCAATGGCTTCTAGTTTGAATGCACAATCAAATGGACCTACTTTGTCAATGCTCTCAATACCTGCTGCAATTAATGCACAAGTATCAATATCAGTACTCATCGGAATCAGAGCATCACCGCTAGTGGTGTTTGATGTAGATTTTGCATTTACTTCAATGCGACCTACTTTAGAAACTCGTTGCAGCTCATTCAAATTCATCTCTGGGCCTAACAGTCCTTCTGTTTGGCCAAAGATGGCTCCGATTATATCTGCTCTTTCAACAAGTCCATCGACTTCATAGGAAAGTTTAACGTGATATTTGACAATTCCTGATTGAGGCATAAACTATTCATCTCCTTTATTATCATATTTTGAGTTTCTACCTGCGATATATGAGGGTATCGCAAAAAATATGTTAAAAATATGAAAAATTTCAAGAAATTTGTCAACCATAGCAATTGCTAGAGAGAGTTAAAAATGAAAAATAATGATGTTTGTTTATTCAGTGCTAAATGAGTGACCACATGAACAGGATTTTGTAACATTTGGGTTGTTAATCTTAAATCCGGAACCCATTAGGCTTTCAATATAGTCTACGTTTGCACCTTGCAAATGATCAACGCTGTAGCTGTCAACTAGAAGTTTGACGCCATTTTCTTCTAAGACAATGTCATCTTCTTCTGGTGCTTTTTCAAATCCCATTCCATATGATAGACCAGAACAACCACCTCCTTGAACATATACTCTAAGGAATTCAGGGGCCTCTGCTTCTTCTTTCATAAATTCTTGGATCTTTTCAGCTGCTTTTGAGGTAACTGTGATCATCTTTTGTGTTTGCTCAGTTGCCATTATGATGAAAAAAGATGGCTCAAAATATAAGAAGCTTTTCACACGCTACATACTAGTAATTCAAAAAATTACAAGCATTTCTCGTATTTTCTAGTGATAAGCAATATGTTTGACTAAATCACTGGAGGTTAAAATTCCAACAACTTTGTCATCATCGATAACAGGCAATTTCCTCACATTTCTAGTGGACATCAAATCTGATGCCGCCCATAAATCAGAATTAGGATCAATGGAAATTAAGGGTGAAGACATTATTTTCCTAATAGGAGTATCAACAGGGTAAGAATGCGCAGTAATTTTTATTGCAAAATCTCCATCAGTTGCAATCCAGAAAGACAAATTATTTTACAAAACTATAACAGATCCAACTCCAGCATCCTCCATCATTTTTGCGACATTTATTGCAGTTACAGAAGAATCAACAGATACAACAGAATTATTCATGATTTCTTTTACCCAAGCTTTTTGCTGAATAGGATCAGATGAATTCATTGAGCAAATTATACGTAGAGATATTTCAAAGGATTAATCAAATTTCAATT
>JBOEHF010000054.1:0-920 GCA_050633805.1 Candidatus Nitrosopumilus sp. | reverse complement strand
CCATATGCAATTAAACAATCTCTTTCCATTTCACCAAATCTCAAACCACCACCTCTTGCTCTACCTTCAGTTGGTTGTTTAGTTAACATCTGAACTTGTCCACGAGCTCTTGCATGGATCTTGTCTGCAACCATGTGATGTAATTTTTGATAATATACAACTCCGATGAAAACTTCAACTGGGAATGATTTACCAGTTCTTCCATCATACATTATTTCTTTACCAGAATATTCAAAACCATGTGCATCCATTACTTCTTTGACTTCAGGCATTTTCTCGCCAACAAATGCAGAACCATCAAATCTCTTTCCACGTAATGCTGCTGCTTTTCCACATACAGATTCCATCATCATTCCAACTGTCATTCTTGAAGGGAATGCGTGGGGATTAATCAAAACATCAGGAGACATTCCATTTGCAGTATATGGCAAGTCTTCAGCTTTTGCTAAAATTCCTAATACACCTTTTTGCCCATGTCTTGATGCAAATTTGTCACCAATTTCTGGAATTCGCATATCTCTTGCTCTAATTTTATACATTTTTCCACCTTCATTGGATTGAGTCATAACTACAGTGTCAATTACTCCAGCTTCTGATGGCCTTACACCAACTGAAGTGTCTCGTCTGTATGGACCAGACGATTCAAATTCTCTATACTCTTCCATAAATCTTGGAGGACTAGTTTTTCCAATTAAGATGTCTCCACCTTTAACTGGAGATTCTGATGCAACTACACCATCATCTTCAAGTAATCTGTATGCACGCTCACCCTTGTATCCTCTAATATTATCTTCAGCATTTGGAATTTCAAAGGTATCACGCATTCCACCAGGATATTGTTTTGCTTCAGCATCATAAATTCTAAAGAAGAAAGTTCTTCCAAGACCTCTGTCTACAGATGCCTTACTCAACACAATGGC
>JBOEHF010000053.1:0-17781 GCA_050633805.1 Candidatus Nitrosopumilus sp. | reverse complement strand
TTTGCCCGTCTTTAAAATTTCATGTAATGCATTTTTTGAAGAATTTCTAGATACTTTGCCGGATTGAATTGCATCGGCAAGATCCCTTAAGTGAACAGATGTGAATTTGGACACTTCTCGTTTTTCTCGGGTATCGACTAGACCCATCAATTCAGTTGTGATGATGTTTGCAACCTCTTTAGCATTTGATTCAGTGAATGCATCTTCAAATAAATCAGAATAATATTTGTCAGATGATAACACATCAGCTACTTGCGCAGGAATATTATATTTTGAAATATATCGTTCTTTTTTGGAACTGATGCTCTCAGGCATACGTGAAGACAATGTTTTTTGAATTTCAGGATCCATTGTAACCCACGGAATGTCGCCTTCTAAGAAATAACGATAATCTAATTCTTCTTCTTTTGAACGAGATGATATGGTAATCTTTCGTCTATCGTCCCAATGACGGGTTTCTTGAACAATGTCAATTTCACGAGAATGCAAACTTTCTTGTCGTGTGATTTCAAAATGAACTGCTTTTTCCAAATCATGAAATGAGCCAATGTTTTTTATTTCAACTTTTTTTCCTCCTTCAATTGAGACATTGGCATCTGCCCTCATTGCACCCTCTAAACTGGGATCTGCAACTCCGAGATTTTCAAGAATATCCGATAGAATGTTGAGGAAGTCTCTTACTTCTTTAGGGGTTTCAAAGTCAGGTTCTGTAACAATTTCTACTAAAGGTGTGCCTGCACGATTGTAATCAACTAGAGTAATCTGATTTTTCGAAGAACTACCTTCATAAATTAGTCTTCCAGGATCTTCTTCTAATTGAATTCTAGTAATTCTGATTTTTTTGTCCCCTACCATAATTGAACCGCTACCCCCCACACTAGTATCGCCAAAGATGTTTAGTTGTGTTATTTGGAAATTTTTAGGAGAGTCTGGATAAAAATAATTTTTTCTAAAAAATGCAATTTTTTCGGGAGTTGAGCAGTTCAATGCCATTGCAATTATAGTTGCTTTTTTCACAGCTTCTTGATTTAATCTAGGCAAACTTCCAGGCAACCCCATACAAATTGGACAAATGTTTTCATTGATTTCGAATCCCCGGTAATTTGCTTTACATGAACAAAACAATTTACTGTTTAGATTTGTTAGCTGACAGTGAATTTCTAAACCAATCATAGTCATATTGTTATCTCCTGCAAATCTACAGTTTTTTCTAGTGCATGTGCTGCTTGAAGTAATAATTTATCTTGTAATGAATTTGCCATCAGCTGAATTCCAATTGGAAGGCCGTTTGAAATTGCAAAAGGAATGGAGATTGCTGGCCTTCCTGTAAGATTTGCAGTAACTGTGTTGATATCAACTAAAAACAAAGAGATTGGATCATCAATCTTTTCACCTAACTTGAATGGCAATATCGGAACAGTTGGTGAAATTAAAAGATCAAATTTTTTGAAGGCATCCCCAATTTCTTTTGTAAGTTTACTCTTTACTTTTAATGCCTTTAAGAAATATTTTCCAGCATGTCCTGCCGATGGAACAAATCCACCAATAATCATTCTTCGTGTAACTTCTGGGCCGAAATTACGTCTGGCTTTTGAAATGTAAGAATTAAACTCGTAACCCTCTAATGGGAAATCATAACCATATCTAAGATTGTCATATCGTGCAAGATTACTTCCAGCCTCTGTTGCAGTAATTGTATAGTATGCTGCAACAGAATATTTCACCATATCAAGGGAAATTTCTTCACAAATTGCGCCTAAACTCTCTAATTTGGAGATTGCATCTTTTGTTGCAGACATTACAGCAGGATCAATTCCTTCGCCAATCATTTCTTTGATTATTCCAATTCTTTTGCCTTCAATTCCTGAGTCTATTTCTGAAAGATAATCTTCATTTTTCTTATCAATTGTGGTGTTGTCATTAGGATCAATTCCTGAAATTAGATTTAGCATGAATGCAGTATCTTTTACAGTTCTAGTCAAAGGACCAATCTGTTCAATACTATTTGCATATGAAATCAAACCATATCTGCTAATCAAACCATAAGTTGGTTTGTATCCAACTGCAGAACAAAAACTTGCAGGATTTCTAACAGACCCCCCAGTATCAGAACCAAGTGAAGCTACACATTCAAATGCACTAACAGATACAGCACTTCCACCTGAGGAACCTCCAGGAACACAGTTAGTATCCCACGGATTTTTACTTGGACCATATGCACTAAATTCAGTAGTAAGTCCCATTGCAAATTCATCCATATTTGCTTTACCGATGAAAATTGCATCTTGTTGTTTTAGTTTTGTAATCACTGTGGCATCATATGGTGCAACAAAATTTTCAAGCATCTTTGATGCACAAGTAGTTTTAGAGTCTTTGATACAGATGTTGTCTTTAATTGAAATCGGCATTCCAAAACAATCTCCGACTTTTTCGCCAGACTTTACTTTTTTATCAATTCGTCGAGCCTGATCAATTGCTTTATCGTTTACTGATAAAAAGGCATGGAGATGATCATCTACTTTTTGAATTTGTTCCAAGGTTTTTGCAACAAAATCTTCTGCAGAGATATTTCCAGTTTTTACTTCTTGAATATAATCAAGAGCAGATATTTTTAGATTCATGAAGACATCTTTGGCGCACGAACGTATGTTCCCTTGTAGTGATTTAGCTTTTTAATCAATTCATCATTAAATGGAATATGTTCGTCTTTTCTCAAATTTGAAATGGAAATTTCTGGCATCGAAATTTCTTCAGATTCAACACCTGCAGAATCTAAAATATCAAAATAATCAATCATTACATGTACCTTATCTACAAATTCTTTATGATCATCAACGTCTATTCTCATTAGTTTTGAGACATTTTCTATTTCTTCTTCAGTTACCATAATGTTTCAAAATCCCAATCCATATTATATTATTCTAACAGTCTTCACAGAAATGAAATAGTTTGGCCATATGGTGTACCAGATTCTGGATAACTTCCACCAGAACACACCTCCCCAAATATCATAGTTGAAGATTCACAGATTCCTGAAGAGCCTGTATTTACTTCAAAGGCTCCACCTAAAATGGTGATAGTTGTCATCATAATAAGAGAAGTAATTACTGTGGCTAATGTACGTCTTTTTCATGCATTCTTCAAATTCACATATTATTCCTACAGTTGGGAAATATATCCAAGAGTTTGTATTCCAAATAATATACAATTCCAATTTTGAAAATGATGAGGATAATTCACGCCTGGAATTACTGCAGATAAATTTCGTCTAGGCTCAATTTGAAAAAGATTGTAACTTTAGAGAGGCAGAGAGTTATCTATTTAGTTATGAAATCAAATTCATGAGTGAGTAATCAAGATATTTCAGATTTGTTAAAGATGACTAAAGTTTTGAGCAAAATCAAAAAATCATCAGCCAATTAATACCAATCAGAATTTTGAATGATTTTAGAAATCTACGGGGTTAGCCTATCCACATCTCTTGGATAGAACGTAGTGTCACGAATATTTTCAGTGCCCGTTAACACCATAATCAATCGCTCAAGACCAATTCCACAACCTGCGTGAGGAGGGACACCATAATCAAAAGCTTCAAGATGATACTCAAATGCATCAGTTTTCATTCCTTTATTTTTCATACGTTCTGCCAATTCATTTCGTTTTTCAATTCTCGTACTGCCAGAAGATAATTCCAAATCACCATACATCAAATCAAAAGATTCGGAAACTTTTGGATTTGATTTGCTATCTTTTACATAGAAGGGTTTTGGAGCAAGCGGCCAATCGGTGATAAAGTAAAAACCATCTAGTCCTATTTTTTTAAGGTTTGAAGGATACAAATCATCTCCCCATTCAGTTTTTGCACCAGCCTTTTGCATCTTATCGACTAATTCATCATAAGTATATCTTGGAATGGATTTAGGGACGATAATTTCTGGAAATCCTGAATCAGGATTCTCCTTTGTATAATCATTGACAGTTTTAATTGACACCTGGATTATTTCCTCAATTCTGTTCATCACATCATTGTAATCAACAAATGCCTCTTCAAGATCAATTGAAATTGCTTCTGCCAAATGACGGTTTGTTCTAGAAGGCTCTGCTCTAAAAATAGGTGCTATCTCAAAGACTTTTTCAAAACTCATTGTCAGCTGTTCTTTGTATAATTGGGGGCTCTGAGCTAGAAATGCTTCTTTGTTATAGTAAAATATTGGAAACAGTGCAGCCCCACCTTCTGTTGCAGTTGCAATCATTTTAGGAGTGTTAATTTCAACAAAATTTTGATTTCCAAAATATTCCCTAATTGATTTTAAAACTAAACTTCGAGTTTTGAAGACATGCTGGAGAACATCACGTCTAAGATCAATTGGCCTTACCTCTAATCTAGTATCGATATTTTTCACAGTTTTGACTGTAGGCTCAAAAGGGGGGATTTTTTCAACGTCTGAGAAAACGCGTAGTTCAGCTGGAATAATTTCAAATCCACTAGGTGCTTTTTCAGACGCTTTAACATTTCCAGTAATTGCAATTGAAGAATGTGCTTTAAGTGAGGATATTTTTTCACGAATTTCATCTGGACAGTCTCCTTTTTTTGCAACTATTGAGAGATCACCATTCTTGTCACGTATTGTTCCAAAACTGATGTTTCCATGTCCACGAATTGTCAAAACCCATCCCATTACAGTGACCTGAGTCCCATCCATCGAAGCGTTAATTTCATTTGAAAAATGAGATCTTCGTAAAGATCCTAGCTCAGTTTCTATCATAATTTACTTTATTCCTGAATTCAAGGTGTAATTAATTTTTATACAAAATAATGAACCATTGCATTAATTTTCATAATGCTTATAGCCAGCAAAAATTCCACAAAAACAAGATGATGCTGTTAATGGCTCTAGTAATTGCAATTTTTATCATTGTAGCAGTGTATGTAGGATACCATGCATCACAGCAAGTACCTGAAGAAGCACACAACATCGACATGGATTTGGAGATTCTTAGTCATGATTCAGGATTAGTTCAAATTCTTCAAAATTCAGAAATTAAAAAATCACTGCTGTAAAATTGCATCAGAATTAGATTAAATTATACCAAATTACTGTTCACTTATGGTACTTTCAGATAAAGAAAAGATGATTGCAATCATTTCAAATGGAATAGCGGTTTTTTCATTACTACAAGAAAGAGAAGAATTACCTAAAAACACAACAATGTATGATTTTGTTTTAAAGGTGATTCCTGAAGAGATCAAATCAGAATTAAATGTAGAACTAATAGATGAAGTATTTCAATATGTGACTTCCGCACATAGTTCATAAAGTACAAAAATATGCCAAAAATATCCATGACTTCGATTGCAACACTAGGATCTCACTGCTCTTTGCAGGTTCTAAAAGGTGCAAAAGATGAAGGCCTAAAAACAATTCTAGTGTGTGAGAAAAAACGTGAAAAATTATACAAAAGATTTCCGTTTATTGATGAACTAATCATTGTAGATTCTTTCAAAGAAGTGCTTGATCAAAAATGCCAATCAATTCTTGAAGAAAATAATGCAGTTCTCATACCTCATGGGACATTAGTTGCTCAAATGAGTTCTGAAGAGATTGAATCAATCAAAACCCCAGTCTTTGGAAACAAGTGGATTCTCAGATGGGAATCAGACAGGGAAATGAAAGAAAAATTGATGAGAGAAGCAAAACTGCCGATGCCAAAACCAGTTACAGAGCCTAAAGAGATTGAAAAACTAGTCATCGTAAAAAGACAAGGTGCAGCAGGGGGTAAGGGATATTTCATGGCAGCAAACGAAGAAGATTACAATACAAAAAGAAATCAATTGATTTCAGAAGGAATAATTTCTAAAGATGAAACATTATACATTCAAGAATATGCTGCAGGCGTTTTAGCTTATTTGACATTTTTCTATTCTCCATTAAAAGACGAATTGGAATTCTTTGGAGTTGATCAAAGACACGAATCAGACATTGAAGGGTTGGGAAGAATACCCGCAGAGCAACAGATGAAATCAAACAAAGTACCATCATTTAATGTCATTGGAAATAGTCCGTTAGTTTTACGAGAGTCATTATTAGACGAAGTCTACAGAATGGGAGAGAATTTTGTAGAGGCTGCCAAAAGAGTAGTCTCCCCAGGAATGAATGGCCCATTTTGTATAGAAGGAGTATATGATGAAAATGCAAAATTTACATCGTTTGAATTCTCTGCAAGAATTGTTGCAGGTTCAAACATCTACATGGATGGCTCACCATACTATTCTCTACTATTCAATGAAACAATGAGTATGGGTAAAAGAATTGCGCGTGAAGTAAAAACTGCTACAGAAGCAAACCAATTAGATAAAGTTACAACATAAAAAAAATCAATTTTGTTTTGCAATAACTTCCATTCCGTGTTGGGATTTAATGATGTATTTGTCTCTAATTTTCACGCTTGCCCAATCAATAGCTAAAACAGTAATCAGAACGACAATCATGAAAACTGCAGCTTTTCCATATTCAAAGAATTTGATGTATTGTATGATAAAGAACCCAATTCCACCAGCACCTACTATTCCCAATATGCTTGTTTGACGTACGTTATAATCAAACATGTAAAGCATTTGGCCAAGAAGATGAGAAGCAGATTCAGGGATTACCACATATCGAATTAGTTGGAATTTTGAAACCCCAATAGAATTTACGGCATCCATAGGATCAGAATCAATTGTTTCAATAGATTCGTATTGTAATTTGGTAACAAAGCCAATCGTATACATAATTATGGCCAAAACACCTGCAAAAGGCCCTAATCCAACCATTATCACAAACAAAAGAGCCCATAAAATAGAAGGGAATGTTCTAACCGCTGCCAACAATGCGCGAATGGGGGCATAAACAAATTTGTTGTTTAAATTTCGAGCAGCAAGCATACTGAAAGGTAATGCGATAACAACACCGATTACAGTTCCAATGAAGGCCATTTGTAATGTTTCAAGCATTGCCCAAAAGGCAGTTGGAACGTATTTTAGATTGTCAATGATATTTTCCCAAATTAAAATTTCTTCCAAAACAATAGCAAGATTTGGAATTCCTTCAGCAAATTCTAAAGGGTTTGCATCTACATTGTATGATGCAACTACTACGAGTGCGATAATTATTCCAATTATGATGTTATTTTTCGGTGTCATCAGCATACATCTCCATAATTTCTTCAGTGTTCAAATCACCGGTTTGAAAATCAACTATCGTATCTCCTTCAATACCAATTTCTAAAATTTTCTGACCTTCTTTGATTACTGCCACGCGATTTGCATATTCTAATGCTAATTGTATGTCATGGTGAACCATTATGGCAGTCAGATTCATTCTTTTTTGAGCATCAGCAATCAGATTCATTATTTCACGAGCAGTCACATGATCTAATTCAGAAACAATTTCATCAGCTAAAAGGATAGTTGGTTTTTGCATCAATGCCCTAGCAATTGCCACTCGTCTTTTTTCACCTCCACTTAGCATGTAGGCTTTTCTGTCTTCTTTTCCAGATAAACCCACAAGAGTCATTATTCGTTTAGCTTCTTTAATTTCATTTTCAGGGAATTTTTTGAAGAGCGATTGGATTTTGTTTAATCGAGGCAAAGCGCCAATCAGGATATTTTCAAGTACCGAGATATTTTTTACCAATCCCAAGCTTTGAGGAATGTAGCCGATTGTATGCATCATTTTTTTAAATTTTTTATCATTCATGTCAGGTTTGACATAATCAATTTTGATAGTACCCTTGCTTGGAATCATCATTCCGTTCATCAGTTTAAGAAGTGTTGATTTTCCAGAACCGGATTGACCTACAATGGCATAATTTGTCCCTCTGTCGATAGAGAGATTAATTCCCTCCAGTGCAAAACTTTTAGAATCATACGAAGTCCACACATCATTCATTTGGATGATTTTGTTTGTAGATATTAATAAAAAGGAAGGAGTTTTGGTCATCTGAATTTGTTTCATTTCAAGAATCCCGGGTTTTATTTGCTCTTGTTGTATTTATCAAGAATCAATTGATCAAGGCCTGTTAAAGCATCAATAAAGTCACCAAATTCACCAATGTGCATAGTGGTGGTAGTTGGAACTAGAGCTTCTGCACCATACAAGTCTGTCAAAATATGATTATTTTCGTCATAGTTGAGTTCAACTAGTGCATTAACAAGTGCATTTTTGGTAGAATCTGACATTTCAGAATTTACCATAAATACATGAGATGGGACAGGACCAATTGTGGTAACTGGTCTTAGTTTTACTTGATCTTCTAATTCAAGATATTTTTGTGGAGCAATATCTGAACCAAATGCAACATCTACTTTTTCTTCTAACAACAAGGTCAGAGCAGCTTTGTAACCACCTGCAAAAGTATAACTTTCAAAGTTATTTGCCAATGCAGTGTTTAAAGCAACAATATCATCACCTTCAATGGCAACATGACCTTCAGTTACCAAAGTTCCCATTGGCCTAACAAAACCAGATGAGCCCGTAATGCTAGTAAATGCTACTTTTTTGCCAACCGTGTCCTCCAAGGAATTTATCGAGTCATTTTCAGCCAATGCCCAAACTGTTGCTTGGTAATTTACCTTGCCTTTCACTAGTTCTGCCATTACAGCTTCTGCACCAGTTCTCTGGTGGGTAATCCATGCAGGACCAGTATCCATAAAGGCAGCATCAATATGACCAAACCTCATCCCTTCAATGATTGTCTCATAATTAGTTGGGACAACGATCTCAACATCTACACCTAGTTCAGATTCAAGGAATGTCTCCAATGTTTGAGCTTTTGGAGTTAATTCATCAGCTTTTTCAACTGGAATAAATCCAATGGTGAGAGTGTCAACATCAACAGTGTCGGATTCAGATGAAACAGTGATGATGTTATTTTCCAAAAGATACGTAATGCCATTTAGAAAAGTTTCATCATCCAAAGCACCATCAGCCCACCAGCCAGCATTAGTCTTAATCCATTCAGGGACCAAACTTTCTGCTTGAGCAGATTGAATTGATGGTACAGACAATACACCGATTACTGCAAATACAGCAATCAATGTCAATGTAATTTGTCGTTTCATGATTTACAAAAAATTAGGTTCAGATAAATTATTTAAAGCAAATCATCATTCCAAATAGTCATTCCAAGTCTATAGAATGAGAACAAAGATAGATTATTTTAAAATTATTTGTTAGATTTAGGATTCGAAGTGTTCGAATACAAATTCAGACTAGGCTCTAGATCATCTAAAGTGATTTCAACCTTGCCAATTCTGCTTCTATACAATTTTATTTTTTTGCCTTCTGGAGAAATTACAAATTTATCAACTTCAGCCAATGCAAGATCTTCTAATGTGGATAATGTTTTGTAGACTGTGGATAGAGAAATTTTTAATTCATCAGCTATCTGGGTTGCATCTTTTGATTCATGTTTTACTGAAAACAAAACAGACCTTGTACAAACGTTGCTCAAAGACTCGATGATTTTCTGAGTAATATCAAATTCAGATAATTGGATTATAGTTGGTTTTTGCAATTTAGACACTCAGTTTGGAATTAACGTAAGAACAGGTTCTGGCTTTCGTATGGAAATATCTGCTTTACTGATACGGCTTCGATACACCTTGTATTTTCTACCTTTATCAGACAACATCCATTTTTCAACTTCAATTAATGTCAATTCTTCAAGATCAGTTAATTTTTTGTAAACAGAACTGAGTGGAATTTTTAATTTGTCAGAGAGTTCTGCGGCAGTATTTCCTTTTTTAATTATTGAAAACAGAATTGCTCTAGATTCTGAATCAGCTAATGCTTCTATCACTTTTTGAGTAATATCATATTTTTTTAATTGTGGTAAAGTTAATTTTCTTGACATGCAGATACCTAAAATATTATTCACATATTTAAACGAGTTGCAGTTATTCTCATTCTAAAGAATTAGAACAATTATGAATATTGATCAGTTTCCAAATAGGATTCAAACCGATTCCAGAGCAATCCCAAAATAATACCAATGGATATCCAAAAAGAAGAAACTCCAAGTATGGACATTAATCTAAATTCATTTACAAGATTCATAGGTGCAGAAATTTCATCAGGATTTTCAGGCATTGTGATAAATGCAACAGTCATGAAAATACCGTACCCTACTAAAGAAATGAGTTTTTTATTATTTTCAAATTTTTTGGATAATTTGTAAAAAGCAACAGCAGATATACCAGAAATTGCGATAAATGACAGATATAATGCTGCTCTTAATACAATGGTTTCACCATCACCCACAGTCGGAGGATTTGCAGGATATTTGAGAAAAGGTATCAAAAACAGAGTAACCCACATAATTCCTGCAAGTGCAAGAGATTTTTTCAAGTAAGTGTTACCAGGAAGTGAATTTCTAGATAGTACAAATACAATTCCAAACAAGGAACCAATTGACACTCCTAAAATCACACCTGCCACAATCTGACCACTTTTTTGCCACATTCTATATCCTTCATACTCTACCCAGAATTCAGAGGAATCCTCTTCTTCTCCAGACGCAAAGAGATTTTGGTTTTCAATCCCAATTGCTTGATCAAGATAAGGTTCTACAACGGCAAAATTTACTGTGCCATGAATCAGTCCAGCAAATGCACCAGAACATAAAATAATAATTATAAAAATGGATGTTTTCAAGATTAAGAATTCCTAATGACAAGGAAAGCCAGCTGCATGTCTCATATCATGAGTAAATTCATGAATCACTAAAGGATCAATTCCACCTGTGGAGCCATCCTCAGCAAATACCAAACTTACAATATGACCATTATCAAATCCAACAACAAATAATCCTGCTGCAAAGATAATTGCTAAGGCAAGAATTGCTAGTTTTGGGACACCTGTTTTTGAAACTGTGAGTTGTCTTGATTCAGACATAAAAGATATGATTCTCTGTTAATATTAAAACTCTTGGGTGCCTCTAAAAAAATCAAATAGTCAGAATTTGGTCATGAATTTCTGTCATTATAAGATCTTTCATACTGATGTTTTGACGTATTGTTTCTAAAAAATTTAGAAAAATGGATAATTTAAGAATAGAGACAGACAGTACAAAAAACAGATCTCAGAGATCATCCAAGGGGAATTAATTGATCTACACGGTGCAAGTGGAGACAAGTCAATCATACAAACAATGACCAAAGTTTCGGGAAATGCAGAAAAAGAAATTATAACTAGTTTTGAATTATTTTCAGATTTTTCCAGAGGGGTTTTTGGGAAATCAGCTAAATCAAAAATCCCGGGGCCCATCAGAATGAAAATAGGTGTCATTGGAATGGAGAATATTCATCAAGAAGAAAAAATAGAGAAAAATATCAAGAATGCTCATTGCAGATGATGAAATAGAAATTTCGGAATTATGGAATATATTTTTGGAGGACAGAGTAAGAGAGGTCATAACAGCCACTAATGGTTGAAAGTGTATAGATGCATGCAAGAGATTTAATCTAAATGGGCATGGAAATTATTTTGGTATGGTGATTCTTGATCAAAAAATGCCCTTTATGACAGGATTAGCAATTGCAGTGATCGAAAAACCATTTTCATTGAATGTGTTGGATTACATGATAAGCAATTCTGAAGTTTTTAACAAATTAGAAAAAATCAATATCAATCAACAAGGAAGAAACATTAATGAAAAATGTTAGAAATCAGAACAGTTTTACAAAATCCAGTTTAGAAAATTCAAGGTTTTTTCTATTAGAGAAGGTATTTACTTGAAATAAAAAATATTTTTGCATGTCAAAATTATATTTGTTAATTATTCCTCTAGGAATTGGAATAACTTCAGGGATGTTTTTGGCATTTTATCCTGAATCAGAATCAGAACCAAATCTTCTAACAACATCAAAACTAATTGACGGGGGTTCACCAATCATGGGGGATTCCAGTGCGCCGATTACAATATTAGAATGGGGGGACTATCAGTGTACATTTTGTTACAAATTTCATCAAAACACTTTGAATGTAATTAATGAAGATTACATCAAAACAGGCAAAGTGAAACTAGTGTTCAAAGATTTTCCACTTAATGGTCCAGATTCCCTTTTAGCTGCTGAATCAGCATATTGTGCACAAGATCAAGGAAAATATTGGCAATACCATGACGAATTATACAAGAATTGGGGAGGTGAAAGAACCGGATGGATTACAAGAGAGTCCCTTGAAAGATTTGGAAATACTGTAAATTTGGATTTGAGTGAATTTAACAAATGTCTTGATGAACAGAAATATCAAGAAAAAGTAATTTCACTTCATGAATTTGGAAAAGAGATTGGAATCGATGCAACTCCATCATTTTTAGTCTTTAATGATGAAAAAGTAATCAAAATTAGAGGGAACCAACCATTAGAAGTATTTCTAAAGACATTTGATGAGTTGTGATTTTGAAAAGATATTCAAAAAGATATATTCGCAAATCATGGACGAGACATAATGCCCAAGATTGACATTGAAAAACAAGATTCAGTAAAAATCTACAAAATTAGAAAAACATTAGAAGAATTATCTAAAAAATCAGGCAGAGGAACAGAGCTCATTACAGTGTACATTCCAAAAGGAAAGCAGCTACATGAAATAATTGGTTCACTTCAACAAGAGCAAGGAACTGCTGATAACATTAAATCAGATTTAACAAGATCACATGTTGTTGATTCTCTAGGCAAAGTCGTTCAGAGATTAAAGCTCTACAAAAAAACTCCTGAAAGAGGCCTAGTGATGTTTTGCGGGGCACTGCCTCCAGAAGAAGGAGGGCCGTTAGGAAGTGAAGTAGTAAAAGTTTGGGAAATAGATCCTCCAAAAGATTTGAATCAATACCTGTACAGATGTGATGATCATTTCCATGTAGACATTCTAAAGGACATGCTCAAGGATGACAATCTTATCGGATTTTTAGCAATTGATGCAAAAGATGCAGGTTGGGGGTTACTTCATGGAGATAAAATCGAAGTATTATCTCAAACAGGATCAGGTGTTGCAGGAAAACACAGACAAGGAGGTCAGTCTGCAAAAAGATTTCAAAAATTAAGAGAAATGGAATTAAGTTATTTTTACAACAGAGTAGCACAAACTACTCGAGAATATTTTATCGACATCTATCCGGTAAAGGGGTTAATCATTTCAGGCCCAGGTCCCACAAAAGAAGATTTCATTAACGGGAATTATCTGGAATACAGATTACAAAACAACATCATCAGTACAATCGATTCCTCATATTCTGGGGCTGAAGGTATTCGTGAAGCCTTTGCAAAATCAGCAGATATTTTAGGGAATTTCAGAATGGTGGAAGAGAAGAAACTAGTCGAGGACTTGTTTAGAGAAATCAACACTAACACAGGAAAAGGATCATATGGTTTGCAAGAGGTCATTGAATTTTTGAAAAACAATGTTGTTCAAACTTTGTTAATTACAGACAACACAAATCTTCACAGAGTGGAAGGAGAATGTAAGAGGTGCAAGCACATCCAAGAAGAAATAGTTGAAAGACCAGACGTGATTCCTAAAAAAACACAATTTACCAATAACCCATGTCCAGGGTGTAATTCAATGGAAGTTGAAGTAAATGAACAAGATATTGTAGATTATCTGGCAACATTATCTTCAAAAACAGGCTCTCAGTTAGAAGTAATTTCAGGAAGTGCAGAACATGGAAACATGTTATCCAGTCTGGGAAAAATTGGAGCTATTTTGAGATACAATCCAGGTCATGCTAAATAAGACTACGAATCTTTTTCGATAGTTCTGATAATTCATCATCACTGGAGATTTGTCTTTTAGTCCAAACGGTGCCTTTGCTGTTGTATCTGGGAATTATGTGGATGTGCACATGTGGGATGATTTGTTTTGCAGCCCGTCCATTGTTTTGTCCCAAACTAAACGCATCTGCGCCAGTAGCATCTAAAATCGCCTTTGCGATTCTTGGAACAATTGCAAACATTTTTCCAACATCTTCAGAACTCATATCGGTTATTCTTTCATAATGATTTCTAGGAATAACCAAGCTATGTCCAACATCTATTGGGTATCTGTCTAAAAATGCAACATGTGATTCATCTTCATATAGAAAATGACCATCTCTTTTGCCATCTAAAATATCACAAAAAATACAGCTCACAGAGAGGAATATTTTGTGATTTTATTTATTGGTTTTAATTAATTTGAAACAAATTCCTTTGGCAGTTAGAATTCAAGCACAGAAAGTAAATCCCTTGTGCCTAACTTTCTTCTTTTCCACAATGCATGCATCTTTTTGAGGATAATATCTCAAACCACACAAAATCATGAATAAAACCTTCTTTGCAATTCACATGGACAATAGTAATGGAGACATTACAAGGGGTCTTGTCAAAAACAGTCTCGATCAGCATTAACACTTTTCAGAATTTATCAAAAATCAAATCAATTCAATTTTGAAGAATATTTTGGTACGAATGGTTAATTAGGGCAAATTTTGAACTGGAAATATCCAATGGGCCGAAAAGAAAGACGGGAACGTGAGCAAAAACGTGAAAACTATGCAACTCAACATTCAGCTGCAAAAAGAAAACAAACTCTAATCGCAGTTGGAGTTTTAGCTGTAATTGCAGTAATCGTCGGATATGCAGCCTACATGTTCATGAATATGACAGAGACTGCACCGGGTGGTCCAGAAAACGCTGGCGCATTAGGGAGTGAACACTCACATGCAGCAATTCTAGTGAAAATATTTGGAGATACTTTTGAATTCTCAGGCCCAGCATTCCAAATAAAATCAAGTTGGATACACTTTGAAGGAAGAGATGGAAGTACGATACACAAACACGCTACAGGAGTAGATTTGGGGTACCTCTTTGAAACGTTATCAATTGGTCTTGATGATCAATGCTACATATTCCCAGATGGGAAACAATTCTGTTCAAATGAGGATTACAAACTAAAGTTCTTCATCAACAGAGAACAAGTATCAGACATTCGAGATTATGAAATTCAAGAAGATGACAGAATATTGATCATATATGGTGCAGAAACTCCAGAAGAGATTGACGCATACTTGCTACAACTAGACAGCCAGGAACTGATCAAATAAAATCAAGATTCACCTTTTGTTGTAAACGATGATGCAGATTTATCAAACATCATATAATATCCACACATGCTACAACGTAAAACGGTTAGTTCAGTAGTAAGGAATTCCTTATTTTTGAAACGTCCACCAAGTTTGACATCATCACCGGCAATTTCGGCTTTGTTGCTTTTACATATAGGACATTCAAGGGCTTTTTGTTCCACGACATAATCCAAAATATTTACAATTTAAACTCAATGAAAGTTTGCAGATGGAAGATTTCAACAAAGTCTAAATTATAGCAATCTGAATCTGACTTGTTATGGAAATATCTAGTAAAAACGTGGTAGGTGGAACAGCCCGTTCTCCACATAGAGCAATGTACAAAGCTATGGGACTAGATGATAACGATCTCAGTAAACCATTCATCGGAGTTTGTCATACAGGTAATGAGGCAACTCCATGTAACATACTGTTGCCAACATTGGCAGAAGAAGCAAAAAAAGGAGTTGCAGATAATGGTGCAACTCCAAGAATGTTTTCAACCATTGCAGTCAGTGATGGAATTGCAATGGGTCATGAAGGAATGAAATCATCCTTGATTTCACGTGAAGTAATTGCAGATTCTATTGAATTAATGGTTAGAGCCCACCAGTATGACGCCATTGTAGGAATTGCTGGATGTGACAAGAGCCTTCCAGGAACAATGATGGCCATGGCCAGATTGAATTTGCCATCCGTTTTCGTATATGGTGGAACCATCATGCCAGGAATACTAGATGGAAAAGAATTGACAGTTGTAGATGTCTATGAAGCAGTTGGAGCGTATGATGCAGGACAAATTTCTTTGGAGATGCTAAAAAATATCGAAAATACGGCATGTCCAAGTTCTGGTTCATGTGGAGGTATGTTTACTGCAAATACAATGGCATCAATCTCAGAGGCAATTGGATTATCGCTTCCAGGAAGTGCCAGTCCACCTGCAGAAGATGAACGTCGTAACAAGATGGTATATGACACAGGTGCAGCATGTGCAAAATTATTAGAATTAAACATTAAACCAAGAGACATTATGACTTATGAAGCATTTGAGAATTCGATTGTAATGTTAAATGCAGTTGGAGGATCAACTAACGGAATTTTACATTTGTTATCAATGGCAAACGAAGCTAGAATAAAATTAACTTACGATGATTTTGAAAGGATAAGAAAAAAGACACCGCACATTGCAGACATGAAACCGGGTGGCAGTTACGTTATGAACAGTCTAGACAAAATTGGGGGAATTCCATTTGTCATGAAAAAACTATCAGATAAAGGATTACTAAATGGAGATTGTATTACAGTTACAGGAAAAACATTACAACAAAATCTTGATTCGATGACCATTCATGAACCAGAGCAATCAATTATCAGACCAATTGAAAATCCAATTCACAATGTAGGAACTGCGGTTGTCCTCAAAGGAACGCTTGCCCCAGAAGGAGCAGTGATTAAGACTGCAGGAGTAGAGATGACAAAATTTACAGGGAAAGCCAAGGTGTATGATAGAGAAGAATTGGCATTTGATGCAGTTGCCAAAGGAGACGTAGAAGAAGGCGAAGTTGTAGTGATTAGATATGAGGGACCTAAAGGAGGCCCAGGTATGAGAGAGATGCTTGCAACAACTGCAGCACTAGTCGGTCAAGGTTTGGGTAAAAAAGTGGCAATGGTGACGGATGGAAGATTCTCAGGAGGAACCAGAGGATTTATGGTAGGTCATGTTGCACCTGAAGCATATGTCGGAGGTCCAATAGCATTAGTCAAAGATGGAGATGAGATTACCATTGATACTGAGACCACAGTAATTGATCTTCATGTTTCAGAAGAAGAATTAGCAAAAAGAAAGACTGAATGGAAAAAACCAGAACCAAACTATACATCAGGCGCTCTTGCAAAATTTGCAACACTGGTAGGCTCAGCAGCACAAGGTGCAATTACATCTGCAAATCCATAGACGGACAATTTATCCACAAGCTTTATAGATCGCGATCTGGAATTTTAATCAGAGATAACAGGAAAAAGAGACAACTTATGCTTATTAGATTACTGTTATCTACTACAGGTTAATGAAAATAACTTTATTCGATCCAATTTAAATTAAAGTCAGATCTGCCAAAAAACATGCAAAAAAGATTTGCAACTATATTTCTTGCAACGGCATTGATTGCAGTGATGATGGTAGGCATCCCAATGGAGTCTGCGGATGCAAAAAAATCCAAAGGAAACCATCAACAAAAGTATGGAAGTGACACAAAACACATAGTCTGTGGAGATAGATTATGTTCTGAAATAGGAAAGGATGTAAGTACAAATGTTTCTACAAATACACATCACATGAAAGAATCAACACATGGAGATTCTATGAGAAATCATGAATACAAGAAACAAAGCAGTTCCTCTGATTCTATTACGGGGGCAGTTCTAAAAAGCAACATCTTTGATGGAACTACAGGCACAATTACGGTTTTGATTGATGCATATGACGATGGAAAAATCATGATAGACATACCACAAATAAGCACAGTTGACATGGTTATTGTTGACGGTGAAGAGTGGGATGATGCATATGTTCACGGCAATACTGTCAAAGTTTACTTTCTAGCTGGCGCAGAAAAAATTGAGATAATTGGAAATTAG
>JBOEHF010000052.1:1967-27383 GCA_050633805.1 Candidatus Nitrosopumilus sp. | reverse complement strand
ATGAGACAATGTTTTTGTTAAAAAATCAGAATTAAAAATTATCACTTTTAGGTTAAATTTCTAAACATCCGATCAAAATTACTCGTGCATTCATAAAAAAACATGCTTCATAATTCGGCAATATTCATCAAATTGAGGAAATCAGATAGAACCCGTTGTAATAATCATCAGCACAAGAATGCAATTTTTACAGTAATTAAGACTTTGAATTTCTTCAGGTCGTGCAGTTGATTTTGAATCTTATTTTAATTAAAAATTGACTCACTCTTTTTCTTTATTTTCATTTGAACAATCATACAATGTTCTTGTTTCTTGTCAGGAATAATATGCAAAATTCCATGTTAAATCATCAATTTCATTACGTTGTTTTTCTATAACTTGATTATTGCGTAAAATGAATGATCTTTTGTCCCTCGTTGCTGCTAATCTGATTCCTAACCTGACACATTCTATGATGCACTTTGGTAATTTCCTACCTCTAAATTCTTCTGGACTTGAATCAAATGCTTCAAAATGCTCTGGTCTCCATCGGAATTTTGATTCGTTGAAAACCTCCAGAGTTAAAGACATGGTATCGTAATCTAATTTTTTTATCTAATTTCTCTCTGATTGAATCTTCTAGAACTTGTTTTATTTCCCTATCGAGTTTTTTCTCTAACTCTTTGAATGATCTTGATTTGATATTGTCATTCAATAACATTCTACATTGAATTGTCAACTTACGCGTATTGGCATGCTCTGAAATCTATTTCTCTTGTCTTTTTTCTTTGTTGTCTTTGTCATTAAACACAAGATCAGAATCTTCCCCCTTCCTCCATTCTTCGAATTCTTTTTTTTGCCTAATCATTTTTTTGCGATATTCTTCCTCCATCTGTAAATAATCTGAGAAAATTGTAAACTTAAGCATGCTGTTTTGTGCCTAAAATGATGAAATAATCAGTAGATTCTTATCTAAATTTTTTAGGCAAAATATATGGCTAGAATCAAACAGAATTCTCCGGTACTATTCTTCTACAATAATTCTAAAAAGTGGTTGGCAAAAATTTCAAAAAATGAATCATTCCATACTCATATTGGAATCCTCAAGCATTCTGACGCAATTGGAAAAGAATATGGCTCTAAGTTAATCACAAACAAGGACAAGTATGTTTATCTTCTNNGAACCTACGATGTATGACTATGTGATGAGAATTCAACATGGAACTCAAATAGTCTATCCAAAAGATATCGGTTACATAATTGCAAGATCTGGAATTGGTGATGGTCAAAAAATCGTAGAGATTGGAACTGGTAGTGGTTCATTGACTTCTTTTGTTGCAAGCGTTGTAAAGCCACGTGGACATGTGTATACTTTTGATGTTGATGAAAAATTCATGAAAATAGCTGAGAAAAATATCAAAAAAGCAGGAGTATCAAAATATGTTACACAACATAATATGGATTTGAAAACTGCTAAAAAAATGCCTTTGGAAGATATGGATGTTGCATTAATTGATTTAGGAGATCCCTGGGTAGTAATCCCTCAAGTCAGACAGATGTTAAAGGGCAGTGGAAGTATATTTGCAATTTGTCCAACAATGAATCAATTAGAAAAATTAACTGCGACTCTAGTTGAAAATGAATTTACTGACATAGAGTCTACTGAACATATTATTCGAAATATTGAAGCTAGGGAAGGGAAAACAAGACATTCATTCCAAGGAATTGGCCATACCACCTATCTGTGCTTTGCAAGAAAAGCATTTTTTGGTAGGGTGAAATCTGTGGTAAAATCTACAACACCTTCCAAGGCAACCAAAAAAACACCTTCCAAAGCAACCAAAAAAACACCTTCCAAAGCAACCAAAAAAACACCTTCCAAAGCAACCAAAAAAACACCTTAGTCATTTAATGTAAAACAAGATTTATTCAGCTATTTTCTAGATGACGTCATATGGTAAGAAAAAATCTAACGTTGTCTGTTGTCAAAAAATTCATCCCTGCACGAAAAGCAAAATCTAGAAAAGGTGATAATGGGATTGTGTTAGTTGTAGGCGGAAGTTACATTTACCATGGTGCCCCTATTTTGTCTTCACTTGCTGCATTGAAATGTGGCACAGATCTTGTTTATACTTCAGTTCCTAAAATCAACGTATCTTCAACTAGGGCAATCTCCCCTAATCTTATTGTAATTCCTTTAGTTGATCAAAAATTAACTCTAGGTGCCGTCAACAAGCTAATTGGCACACTACCAAGAAACTTGCATTCGGCAACAATCGGAATGGGCCTTGCCATCCAAGAAAAAAATTCTCTATTGCATTTTGTAAAATCATTACTTGATAGAGATGTTAGATTATCTCTGGATGCTAGTGCATTAATTCCTGACGTATTGCCATTACTTGCAAACAAAAATGTTGTAGTGACCCCGCATGCTGGAGAGTTTAAAAGATTGTTTGGAGAATCTCCGTCAAATTCTAAAAATGACAGAATAAAACTTGTAGAAAAAAAGGCAAAAGAATTTGGAATTACTGTATTACTAAAAGGAGCAACCGATGTAATTTCAAATGGTTCTACCACTTATCTTAATGAGAAAAAAACCCCTGCAATGACTGTTGGTGGAACTGGAGATGTCTTGTCAGGCTTGGTTGCTGGTTTGCTGTCAAATAACAGAAATCCTTTAGAATCTGCCGCTGCGGCCATTTTCATTAATGGATTGGCAGGAAAATCTGCTCAAAAGAAATTAGGATTACATATGACTTCGATGGATCTTTTAGATGAAATTCCTTCAGCAATGAAACCTTTTGATAGAATAGTGTGACTGGATATGATTTCCACAAAACATGTAGATTCTCATATGGATGGGCTTGTTTTAGATTTACAGACATTAATTCGTCAACCAAGTGTGTCTGCAAAAAATGAAGGCATTGAGGAATGTGCAAAACTGGTGCAAAAATTATTAAAAAAATCTGGTGTAAACTCTGAAATTTTGAGATTAAAGAAAGGTGTTGCTCCAATTGTTTATGGTGAAATAAAATCAAAACAAAATCCATCAAAAACATTAATGTTTTACAACCATTATGACGTTCAACCTGCTGAACCGTTTGATTTGTGGGATGATCCTCCTTTCAGTGGTGTTAAAAAAGGAAACAAAATTTTTGGACGTGGTGCAACTGATGATAAAGGTGAATTGATTACTAGAATCAAAGCAGTTGAGGCTTGTCTTAAAACAACCGGTGATGTTCCATGCAATATTAAATTTGTAATTGAGGGAGAAGAAGAAACTGGAAGTGCTCATATTGAAAATTATCTAAAAAAATTCAAAAAGAAATTTTCTTGTGATGGTGTTATATGGGAATTTGGATATGTTGATGCAAAAAATCGACCTATAGTTGGACTTGGAATGAAAGGGTTGCTTTTTGTTGAATTGTCTGTTAAAGAATCTATTAGGGATGCTCATTCTAGCTTGGCTGTTTTGATAAAAAATCCTGCATGGCGTCTCATTGAGGCAGTTAATACACTTAGAAACACTGATGGAAAAATTCTCATAAAAGATTGGTACAAAGATGTTTCATCTTTATCTGAAACTGACCTGAAAATAATTAAGAAAGAGCCATTTGATGAAAGTGTTTTCAAAAAAGAATTTGGTATCGAATCATTTGTGGGAAATATGAAAGGTATGGATGCGAAGAAGGCAATGGTGGCCGGTGCAACATGCAATATTGCAGGATTTGTTTCTGGATATACGGGAGATGGCGCAAAAACTGTTCTACCTGGCAGTGCTTTAGTCAAAATAGACTTTAGATTGATACCTAAAATGAATCCCAAAAAACAGGTATTGAGATTAAAAAAACATCTAAAATCAAAGGGATTTTCTGATGTTGATATCAAAGTGTATCATGGAGAATCAGCAGCTAGAACCAATTCCTCACACCCTTTTGTTTATCAAGTAAAAGAAGCAGCCGACAAATCTTTTGGTAAGTCAATCCTTAACGTTTCCAATGCTGGAACTGGTCCGATGTACTCCTTTGTTGATATTCTAAAAGCTCCTTGTATTTCCATAGGTAGCACTTACATGTTTTCAAGAATTCATTCTCCAAATGAGTTTGCCAGAGTTGATTTACTGAAAAAAACTACAAAATGCATGTGTTTGATAATGGAAAATTTTGGGAAAAACTAGTGTAAACATCTTGGAATTTTTTTGATTGCTTGAGCAAGTGAAATTCTTCCTGGCCCTACAATCATGATTACAAGTGCAGATGCAAGTAAAATCAAATCAAATTCTACTCCTCCCTTTCCTGTGATGCTTGATGCGCCTTTAATCATGAAAATTGCACCTAGCATGATTATTGAAATCAATGATGCTGATAATCTACTTAGAACTCCAATGATCAACAAAATGCCTGGAACTAATTCTGCTAGTGCAATAGGAATTTGCATTTCTGCTGGTAATCCCATATTAGGCAAATTTTCTGCAAATCCTGGATTGAATTTTGAAATTCCGTGAAGAATAAAGATCACACCTATGGCAGATCTTAACCCTGTGAAGACGATGTCATTTAGAAATTTCTCTCTAATCTCAGCTGAAGTCAATGGAGTTATAATCAATTTTCATTATAATTATTTTGCTCATAAATCACTCGTCAAATGTAGAAAGCCCTTTATTATGCGGCAAAATTATTTGAAATATGTCAATGTATATGCCAGGAGCAACTGCTGTTGGAATTACTTTTGATGGTGGTGTGGTCTTTGCTAGTGAAAAAAGGATCGCATTTGGAAATTTTCTTGTTAGCAAATCTACAAAGAAGACATTTCCTATTACTCCTAAAGTTGGCGCAACTTGTGCCGGTCTTGTAGCTGATATGCAAATTCTATCTTTACAAATATCTGCTCTTGCTAAAATTAGAAAAATGGAATTAAAAAGAGATGTTCCACCTAACACTGTTGCTAAAATGATGTCAAATATGATGTATGAGAGAAGATATTTCCCACTACTTGACTCAGGTAATTGTGGGTGGCGTAGTTGACAAACCAATCATGTATACTTTGGATCCATTGGGTTCTGTACTGCCTGATGAATATGCTGCAGTCGGAACCGGAGCTGAAATGGCTTTAGGCGTCTTAGATCCTCAATTCAAACCAAACATGAGTAAAGATGAAGCAGTTGATTTGGCAAAACGTGCAGTTCGTTCAGCCGCACTTAGAGATTCTGCAAGTGGTGATGGATTGGATGTACTGATCATTACAAAAGATGGTACTGAAGAATTTACCGAAGAAATCAAATAAGTAAATTCCAAATTAAATTTTAATCGTAAATCGTTTTTCCTGTTTCCCAAAATTTATCTGAGACGTAGTGGATATTTTTTACTACTTCTCCTTTATCCATAGTATCTAACTCTGAACTTGATACAATTGATTTTCCAATTGCCAAAAATTTGTGTTGAGATTCCTCAACAATGCAAACAAGTTTGTTTTTTTCAAATTCTGTAAACTCTTTAATTCCTGGTCTCATCAAATTTGCCCCCTTGCACATGAATTTCACTGCCCCCATGTCTACTGTAACTGATGGAAATTTCTCTAACATTTCAGTTTCAGATAGAAATGGAAGATAGTCGTCTTCAACTTTTAAAATTTTGATTCCTTTTCCTGTAATGATTTGTGCATCATCTAAAATTTGGTGAACTTTGACATTTTTCATTTTTGGTAATTCAATGCCCCATCTTTCTGAAACTGTTTTTAGGAGTGCACCGGTTTCACTTTTTGAAATTAGATTTGATTTCAATCTCTTGCTATCCCTTGTCTAATGTCTAGCAAATCTCTGAGAATTGAACTTGCTGTTTCCATGCCTCCTGCACCTTTACCAATAATTGTCTGAGTTCCTGAATGTTCTGAAGTAAATGCAATTGCATTTAATGTCCCGTTGACACATAGAGGGTCATCATTTGATACCTCTTTTGGACCTACAACAAGATCTTTGTTACATGACGCAATTAATTTAATTGAACAATCATTTTTGGCAGCTTTTTTGATATCTTCTAATGTGACTTTTCGTATTCCAGTACATTTGATATCTGGCAGTGTGACTTTCATTCCCATGACCCAATTTGCAAGAATTACTAATTTTGCTGCAGCATCTAGTCCATCTAAATCTAAAGACTCATCTGCTTCGACATACCCTTTACCCTGTGCATCTTTTAATGCATCTTCATAAGATATTCCAGTGCCCATGTTTGTTAAAATGTAGTTTGTAGTTCCATTTAGAATTCCTGCAAATGATGTGATTCTTTCACCGCTTAGACTATTTTTGGCATAGTCGAGAATTGGTGTCCCTCCACCTACTGTACCGCTAAATTTGAACATCACTTGATTATACGTTGCAAGTTCCAACAATGATGGAAATGCTAATGCTAGTGGACCTTTGTTTACTGAGATTACATGCATTCCTTTTTTCATGGCTGTAATAATGTGGGTCATTCCTGGTTCGGCATCTTTGTAATTACTGGCTGTAGTCTCGATGAGAACATCTGCTTCTACATTCTTCAACATGTCCATTCCTGACATTGAGTTTTGTGTATTAGCATAATTTTTTACAGTCCCAAATTTTTTCTTTGTATCGATGAGTTTATTGAAATTTAATCCTGATTGATCAACTGCACTCCCCTTGCTATCAAAGACCCCTACAACTCGTGGCTTTAATCCATATTTTGCATAAAGATCATTTGATCTGGATTCGAATAATTTAACTAAACTTTGACCAACAACGCCAAATCCACATAGTATGATTCTCAAATCATTTCTTTCCTTTTTGTTGTATTGTTGCAATCCATTTTATTTCTCTTGATTTTCTTATCATAAATTGCGTTTTATTAAATATTTTTGAATGGCCTTAACAATTTTACATCATGATTCTATGACTGTGCCTCTTGATCATTTTCGTGTTGTAGTGAAATTGAATTGATGCAATATCTTTCATTAGTCGGTTTTGGGCCGTCATCAAATACATGTCCCAAATGTGCTCCACATTTGTTACAGTTCACTTCTGTTCGAACCATCCCATATGAGGTGTCTGAAATGTATTCTATTTTGTCTTCAGAAATGGGCTTCCAAAAACTTGGCCATCCTGAACCTGAATCAAATTTTGCATCTGATGAAAAAAGATCTTCGCCACAACATGTACATTTGAAATTTCCCTCAAGTTTTGTGTTGTTATATTTCCCAGAAAAAGGAGCTTCTGTTCCATGATTAATGCAAATTTCATATTGATCTGGAGTTAGTTGTTTTTTCCATTCTTCTTTACTTTTCTCAATTTTTTCTGTCATCTATTTTTCACTTTTTTTAAATATTGGGATGTTTTCTATTTTTTAATTTTTTTCTCTTTTCCTCAGTTCTTTTCTCTGATTCAAATCTTTCCAAGTCGTATTCTTTCATGTCAACATATTTCATAATTTTACTCAGATTTGGATGAACTTTGTTGATTTGTTTGAACATTTGTTGTGCAACTCTTCTGTAATCTACATGCCCTTGTGGAACTGTTCTTAATTCAATTAGATGACATGCTTCTCTTAGATTGAATTTCATAAAATATGGATAATTATATCCAAAATTTACAACATACTGTCCTTGCTCAGGGTATTTTGTTCTAATTTTATCAAATGTCTCTTTGGTTTTGTTCATGCAATCTTTGAAATCTTTTTCAATTCCAAGAATTTTAATTTCATTTGGCATGTTGTAACCGTGATCTGTTGTAAGTAGCTGTCTTTCAAGTGTTAGTGCTCTATGTCTGTGAAAATCTCTGAACATTCCATAATTATTACACAAATCAAATGTATAGTAGACATTTTCAAATGCNNCTTGATGGTCTATGACGTCTGTTTGTTCTTATTTTTGTAAATTCATTAATTATTTTGATTTTCTTTTCTTTTGACATTTTTTTGACTTGCTGGAAAATATTTTGATAAGATGTACTTGGCGATTCTTCATACATTATACTCGTGATGATTTTGTCAATAGAGTTTTTCTCTGATTCGTAGTCTACAAGTTTCGTAGTTGTTCCTTTTTTTGGATTTGATTTAATTTCTTTTGCTGTAATTAATTTTGATTTGTTTTTTACATCTTTGAGATATTTTTGAAATGCCTTACCATATTTGTCATCAGCACGCCTGACAAATGATTTGATTGTAGTGTCTAACTCTTTTTTGATTTTTGAGGCTAAATCCTGCTCTTCTTTTAGTCCTGATGAGCCTAAAACCGTTAACAGATATTCAAAAGCTCGGCCATTCCCTGTAATTCCTACATTTGTCAAAGTTGATGCTGGTAGCAGTCCTCTAAGTATGTCAAGTGCTTTAGCTTTTGTTGAACCACGATAAATAATATTTGCTGATTTAATGTCTGATTCATTTTTTAATTTAGAAAATAATTTTTCTTTTCCATCTTTTGAATCCTTGAAACTATATTTCTCAATAGGGTATTTTTCTCTAACATAGTTAACCATCGGTTCTATGTTTTTTGAATAAATGTCAAATGAAAAATTACAACTCTCTTCATACATATCAGCAAAACGAGATTTCACTATTTCAGGATCTCTGTAAAACCTGTATTTTCCATTTTCTTTTTTGTCCCATGCCACATATCTTGATGATTTTTCTAAATATGATAAACCAATTCTTCTATCTTCGATTTTTTTGACTGCAATGTTTGACAAACATTCAATTGCAATTTGTGCTTCTCCTAATTCTGCAACTGAATCGTCTCCATATTCTAAAAGTACTCTGTTGTAAAATTCTTCACCTCTGTTTTTGTTTTTCAAAAATTCATCAAGAAAGACACGTCTCATACTTTTGTCGGTTCTACTGTATCTGGACATTAATGCTCCCCGATCGACTTGTCTTGGGGTAATTATTGCAAAGACGTTGCCTTCTGTATTTGAAAAGTGATCTGATAGAATCTTTTTCTCTTTAATTGAAAATTCTGACAACACCGGTATGTTGATTCACAATTATTAGTCTATTTCTTTTTTCCAATTTGAATTAGATCGGGGCCTTTGTCTCTATCTTTGTCTTGACCTTTTGCTTGCCATCTAAGTAACACTTGTTTGAAAGATTCGGCATCTTCTTCATTTTCTGTATACATCAATGTTGTAACCCAGAATCCTTTTTTGGCAGTTTTTCCCCCAATTGAATTCATCCAGAAATCACTTGGCAAAGTCTCCATTGCCTTGCTGTTTGGATCCTTTGAGGTAGAAGCCCATCGACTTGCAACAAAATTCAAAATTTGCTCTAACTCTTCTTTTTGAATCATGAAACTACTATTTTGTCTCTAGATTTTAAAATTACTAAAAATCGTTTGTTTTGAGTTTGTGAATTTAATCTTACTAAAACTAAAAATATTTCTTACACTTTGTCGGTTATACAAATCTCTAAACAATCACACATGACAAACGACGATATTGAAATTATCGGTAAAAATGTCAAAGACATGTACGGAACATTCATGGGTAAAGTCGTAGGAACAATAACTGATATTGACGGAAGTATACAATCCGTTGGCATTGACTGCGGTTCTCAAGGATTACAGCAAATCCAATACGAGCAATTAGTAGTTCAAGGCGAAACTGTTATTTTTATTCCAAAATGGAGACTTGACTCACAAAGACTCATTCGTGAAAAACAACTAACTCTACGTCGATTGAAAGCATTGATTGACATTGTTTCAGAAAATGATGACATGAAAACAGATGCAGAAATCATTCATGAAAAATACAAGTCAAAACTTGTATCCTTAGATGAAACAGAACATGAAATCAAAGCAATACTTGAGGCAAGATTGACAGAGCTAAATGATCAAATGAAGTCTGCAAAAATGTTATCATTTGATGCAAAAGTACAATACAAGAGCAATGAAATCTCTGATACAACATTTGAGACTGTGAAATCATGCACAACTGAGGTAATTGAGCATGTAACTCACGAAATAGCAGAAATCGCAAATGTAAAGAGTAGAATTGCAGATCTTGAATTGGAAGTGCAAGAGATAACATCTCCTCCAACACCTAACATCCAAGAATCCGCCCGTTCATATCTGGAGACTTCTGAACAAGAACAACAAGTTGTTCAGACAATACTTCCAGAAGTACCAGTCGAATCAACACCCATACCTTCAGAACCAATTGAGGCACCTAGTACCCCTATACCAGAACCTCCAACTGAATCTGAGGCAACATTTGCATTTCCAGAACCGCCCCAACAGGTGACAGCAGATACTTCAAAAGACAACAATGATAACGATTGGCTTGCAAGAATGGAAGCACAATAATTTTTTTAAATTATTTTTTTAACATTTAGAAAGATCTAACTTCATACACTTTTTGATGTCTGAGACATTTGAAATTGGACTTGGTAATCAAGATCCTTCTGTAAGGCAAAAAGCAGATGATGATTTTGTGTCTTTTTGGGCTGATCAGGCAAAGAATTTGTCCTGGTTTACTCCTTGGGATGAAACCCTTGATTGGAGGCCTCCTTTTGCTAAATGGTTCGTTGGAGGCACAATTAACGCCTCATATAATGCCCTTGATGTACATCAGGACAAGAAATCTGAAAAATCTGCCATTTTATGGGAGGGCGAAAATGGAGAATCAAGAAATCTCACATATGGTGAACTGTTTCTCCAAGTTCAGAAATTTGCAAATGTTCTCAAATCTCTTGATGTTCAAAAAGGTGACCGTGTTACAATCTATCTTCCAATGGTCCCAGAACTAATTATTGCAATGTTGGCTTGTGTAAGAATTGGCGCCATTCATACTGTAATTTTTTCTGGATTTAGTGCAACGTCAATTAAAGACAGAGTTTCCGATTCTAAATCTAAAGTAATTATTACTGCTGATGGCGGTTATAGGAGAGGCAAAATTGTACCATTAAAAGATGTAATTGATGATGCTATCAAAGAACTTGATTTTGTGAAACATGTAGTTGTTTTAGAACGAACAAAAAATAAAATTTCAATGTTCAGTAAAGATAAACTTTGGAATAATTTGATGAATGATATATCAGATACATGCCCTGCTGAAAAATTACCAAGTGATCACCCTCTTTACATTTTGTATACTTCTGGAACTACTGGAAAACCTAAGGGGGTACTACATGGAACTGGGGGATACCTTACTCATTTACATTCCACATTCAAATGGGCTTTTGACATTAAAGACTCTGATGTCTTTTTTTGTACTGCTGATATAGGTTGGGTGACCGGACACAGCTATATTGTATATGCCCCACTCCTTCACGGTACAACACAAGTAATGTATGAAGGCGCTCCTGATTTCCCTGATGCATCTAGAATGTGGAATATTTTACAAAAATACAAGGTGACCATTTTTTACACTACTCCCACTGCTCTTAGAATGTTTATGAAATTTGGAGATGACATTCCAAATTCTTTTGATCTTTCAAGTTTGAGATTACTTGGAACTGTGGGCGAACCAATTAATCCTGAAGTATGGAAGTGGTACTTCAAAACAATTGGAAAAGAAAAATGCCCAATTATTGATACTTGGTGGCAAACTGAAACTGGAGGTATGCTAATTTCTTCACTTCCTGGTATTGAAACCATTCCTCTAAAACCTGGTTCTGGAACCCGACCAATCCCAGGTGTAAATATTGCAGTAGTTGATGAAAATGGTGATGAGGTTTCAACCAATACTAAGGGGTATCTTGTAGTAAAAAATCCATGGCCTGGCATGCTTTTGACTCTGTGGAATGATGATGAAAAATACAAAACTGTTTACTGGTCAAAATATGAGAACTATTACTATCCTGGGGACTATGCTCTAAAAGATGAAGATGGATATTTGTGGTTACTGGGACGAGCTGATGATGTGCTAAAAATTGCCGGTCATAGAATTGGAACTGCAGAACTTGAGAGTTGTATTGTTTCCCATCCTGATGTATCTGAATCTGCTGCTTGTGGAATTCCTGATGAAATTAAAGGTGAAGTAATTATTGCATTTGTCGTTTTAAAACAAGGCGTTGAAAATGATTCTAATGATTTGGAAACACAACTTGTTGAAAAAATTAGAAATGATATTGGTGCCATTGCCACTCCTAACCAAATTTACTTTGTCTCAAAATTACCTAAAACTCGTAGCGGCAAGATTATGAGAAGGTTGCTCAAAGCAATAGGAAATAATGAAAAAATTGGGGATATTAGTACTTTAGAAGATGGTGCAGCTGTTACTGAAGTTCAACAAGTATTTGATGAGATGCAAAAATCAATTAAAGAAAATTTGAAATAATTATTTTTTTAATTCGTCAAAATTGATGGAAGATAATATTTCAAACATTTTCTTTAATCCATCGTATTCTGATTTTGAATTTTTATCTAATTGTTCATACTCTTTTTTTTTAATTTCTTCTAATTTTGAAATTGATTCTTTGAAAAATTTCTTGTATTCGTTTATTTTCTCTTCTGTCATTTGATCCAAATCAAAAATCACCGTATTGCTTCCTAACAAATTATTATTTTCGTCATATAGGCTGGTGGCTTGTAGCAGTCCTGAAAATGTTCCCCCGTTTTGCTTTTTGAAAGTAATTTTTCTATCTGTTACTTTACCTGTTTCAAACCACTTTTTTAGAGAATTGTTCATATCTTCCCATGATTCTTTTGGTACGTGCTCAAAGATTGGCTTTCCTAGAATTTCTGACTTGGTATATCCTAGTTTTGCAGCATAAGTTGAATTACAGTCCAAAATCATACCTATGGAATTTACTCTTCTCCACATTACTGGTGCATCTTTGAGCGTCTTTCTTGCTTCAGTTTGGGGCATTTTTTAAAATTGGATTGACTAGTTATTAAATTGAAATCTTAAAACCACTGATCGAGATTTTGACTCTTTTTCTCTAATGCTTTTTTTAATCTGTTAATGGCTGATTGGATTCTATCTTCTGAAAATCCCCTTTCTTTAAGATATTTCATTACTCCTTCATGATCTACTTCGTTGAATACAATTTCATCTACTTCTGCAACTTCGGGATTTAAGAAAATGTTTCGAATCTGTTGAAAATCGATCTCTTCTAATTGTTCTTGGATTTGTGGGATGTCTTCTAACCTAGAGTGTTGCTTGATTAATTTCATTGCGGTTTTGGGGCCAATTCTTTCAAAACCATTTGGATTAAAATCAGTCCCAATCAAAATTCCAACATCAATTAATTCTCCCCTGGTCAATCCAACTGCATCAAGAGTTTTCTGTGTTTCAATTATCTCTGGTAAAACATCCATGTAGGTATTCCTATTTGGAATTTTTCTTCTCCCGCTACTGGTAAAATTTCTTACTAGTCTTTTTGCTCCACATAAAATAGAATCATAGTCTTGACTTGCAGATGCATATGCTTGGCCTGTATTTGTTAGATGTGCTGCAGTTGCCTCCCCCTCTGATGGAGCTTCAATATATGGGATTCCAAAATATGTTAGAAACTGTTTTGATTCTTTGACCATCCCATCTTTCATACTAGTTGTTTGTTGAGCGAACTTTCTGGCATCTGCCAAATTTCCTTCTGCAACTGCTTTTTCATATTTTACCGTAGCGTCTTTTTTGATTTGTTTTCTACGTTCAATCTCTGCAGTTTTCAACGATGGTGGTTTCCCATCAAAAACATAAACTGGCTTAATCCCCAATGATAAAAAATTCACATTTCTATATAACAAACCGCTAAGATGACTGGTAATTCTCCCCTCTGAATCTGTTAATTGTAATCCATCAGGGCCTCTAATGCTTGCCAAAAATTGGTAAATTGCATTGTACGCATCGATGGCAATTACTTTGTTTGAAAATGCATCTAGAGTAGTTTTCTCTCTGATTACCAATTCTTTTAGGTTTAATCCCATTAGGTTTCTTGGTGTTTTCAGGTATTTTGTGTTTATCTTTTTTAATTGATCGACATTTATTCATATTGTCTTAAAATCAATTTTAATATGGAATCTAATAAAAAATTTGAATGCTTCACCAAAAATTCCCAGATCAATTACAGGATAAAATATTTGAAATTCGTTACAGATCTGATGATTCTATTTCAAAAATTATCTCATATTTCCCATTTTCATCTTCTGAACGGCAGAAAATCCTTTCAATACTAAATGATGATGGTTTTGATAGATTTCATTCTATTTTTACAGATTCTGTTTCTGATGAAGAATGGGGTAGAACCAAGTACCAAATTAAAAAGAAATTCCAAGATGAATTATTTGATATTGACAAAGATTGAACCTATCAATTCGCTTTATTATGGAGATAATTACATAATAGATGCCGAGATAGCCAAGTGGTACGGCGGCCGTCTCGAAAACGGCTACGCGCAAGCGTGCGGGGGTTCGAATCCCTCTCTCGGCGCTTACATGATCGTATTTTGAATCATAAATCTCTACAACTCCATAGATGGATCTCTCTGGCATTTCAAAAATTACTATCTTTTTATTTTGTAACATGCAAAGTTACGACAATCTCTGTTTGATCTTTGTCGAGATTATCATCTAGCATAATTTTTTTTTCTACAAGTTTGAATTCTTCTATCAGAGAACCGTCATCATTAAATGTTCTAACTACTTTGCTTTTTGGAAGAACAGATACATCACTGGCATCTCGATATACTTCGACCGAATCACCGTTTTTTATTATGATTTTCATCTATTTAACTAAAGATAAAATTGGATATAAAAAGTAGATTATATTGAATATGTGTATTTTCTTAGTTTTATCCAAAACAGGTTTTTTGAGATTTTACTGAAACAAAACTCTGAGAAAATGGTTACTTCAAATCAAAAGTTGCATCTGTATCTAGAACATTGAATTTGTTATATTGTTGACTCTTTAAGCACTCTTTCTGTTATAAAATCAAACTTTGAATCTGTATCTTGTCTAAAAAAATGGTTTATTGTTTAATCATACAAATGTTAATATTCTCTTGTTTTTGAAATACAATAGTTGAATCTCTATCTCTTATTACCCCTAATCTTGGGTGTTTTATTTATCGGAAATATCTCCGATTCTTTTGCTGAAATAGAATCCGTAAATGTTGTTGAAAATAAACTGGTGACTTTGATAGGTGAAGGACATGATTCTGATGTAGAGGATCTTGCATTTCAATGGACTCAAATTTACGGTGAGCCTGTAACTCTGTCTTCATATACTGAGCCTGAACCTACTTTTATGGCCCCTGATGTAAAAAATGGAGAAATCAAAGTTCTAACTTTTGAGTTAATAGTTACGGATCCTTTTGGTGAAAGTAGTTCAGACACTGTTGAAATTATTGTAAATTCTGTAAACAATTCTCCAATAGTAGATGCAGGAAATGATATTTTAACAATACAATCTATTAATGCAGTTACCATTTTTCCAGATGTTTTTGATATAGACGATGATAAGTTATCTTACAAGTGGGAGCAATTATCTGGGCAAGAAGTTTCTTTCTCTTCTACACAAAAGCAACTTACTTTACAACCTATCCAATTTGATTTCACTCAGCAAGACCCTCTAACATTTCAAATTACTGTTGAAGATGGGTTTGGTGGAGTTGGTAGTGATACAGTTAATGTGATATTATTTTCAAGTATTGGATATAACAATGCGATTTCAATAGATGCTGGTCCTATTCAGACTGTAACTGAAGGCCAAACTGTGACCCTTAATGTTGTTGGAAGCACTCTAAATGATCAACCAATTCGTTATACTTGGATTCAATTTATTGGAACCAGTGCAACTCTTAATTCATACATTGGTGATACCGTCACATTTACAGCTCCACAAGTAGGTACTAGTGAAGAACTACTATCATTTCATGTAACTGGCTATTCTCAGGGTAATGGATATGCAACTGATATGGCATTAGTTAAGGTAATCCCATCAAATAATTCTCCAGTGGCTGATGCTGGAAAAGATCAAAATGTGCCTCAAAGAACATTTGTTGATCTAGATGGAATTGGAATGGATCCTGATGGTGATAATATTAGATTTAAGTGGATACAAAAATCTGGAATCCCAACTGAAATCTATGGAAGCACTTATGAATCTGCATACATAGTTACTCCTGAAACCCAGTCTTTATCTGAACCATTAGTATTTGAGTTTAAAGTAACTGATGTTCATGGAAGTTTTGACACTGATGATGTAACTGTTACTATAAGTAAACTAAATAGTCCTCCTCATGTCTATGCGGGCCCAGACAAGAGAGTGCATGGAGGTGACGAAGTCAACATTACTGGTACTGCATTTGATCTGAACAGTGAAAATCTAAAAATTCAATGGACCCAAATTTTTGGAGATTCTGTTTCTGTTGATGAATCAGATTTAAAATTATCTTTCATTGCACCTGATGTTGAACCAACTGTTTCCAAACGTTTGGCATTTGAACTTACAGCAACTGATCCTGAAGGATTAACTGATTCTGATCAAGTTGTAATCTTTGTAACCCCTAAAAACAGTTCACCAAAAGCTAATGCAGGTCCTGATATCACCGTAGATGAAAATACACTAGCTAATTTACACTGTACAGGAACTGATCCTGACGGTAACAGACTTAGTTTTTCATGGAGCACCACTTCAAATGCTGTTGTAGAACAACCAAATCATTCTGATTCTTTAGTACAAATTCCAAGTGTTGTTGGAGACAAAACAATCACTTTTACTTGTACTGTAACTGATGGGACATATTCTTCATCAGACAGTATGAATATTTTCGTTAAGAATACACTTAGTATGGATATAGTAGCTAATGCAGGGTTGGATAGAATTGTAAATGAACATGTCCAAGTTTCATTAGATGGAAGTAAAAGCAATGATCCTGAAAATCAACAACTAATGTATGCCTGGACTCAACTCTCTGGAGAAAAAGTAACCTTGTCTTCTTCTACCAGTGTTTCTCCTTCATTTACTAGCCCTGTTGTTAAAAATGGAGAAATCAAAGTTCTAACTTTTGAACTTAGAGTGTTTGACGATAATGGTCGGGAAAGTTTTGATACTGTTGTAATCACAGTGGATCCTGTAAACTCCCCTCCAGAAGCATCTGCATCTGCAATACAATAATTTCAATTATTGAAAATTATTATGACTGGTGAAGTTGAATCTAAAATTCAATCTTCTGATCTTTCTACTGCTGAATTAATTTCACATTTTAGAGAAAAATGCAAAATTTGCGGCCATCATAGGATTATGCATAATGAATTTGGTGCATGTGAAGGTGTGATGAACAAACCATGTACTTCTGGATGTGACAAGTTTGAATCAGAATGATGATCTTTGTGTTTTTGAGTATTTCTAATTCTTTAATAGGATATTTTTTGTATATTCTCTATGAGCTCAGAAAATAATGGAGAAAAAATCTATCCTTTAGGATATGAACCTGAAATCTCTTCTGAAGCTACTGATGATGTAAGAAACAATTTACTAGATCTCATTTTACGTTCCGGGCCTTCTGAAGTTGTAGACACTGATTTGTTTGCTGTAATGGCAAAGAGACGCTCAACACGAAAATTCTTGGACAAACCAGTTGAAACCACCAAAATTGATAAAATAATCGCAGCAGCTGATACTGCACCAACTGCAGGAAACTTTCAAGGGTTTGAAATCTTCTATGTAAAAAGTCCTGAAAAGAAGAAACTGTTAGTTGAAGCATGTAACAAGCAACCTTATGTTGACGCACCCGTTGTTTTGATATTTTGTAAAAATCCTTCTAGAGTAAAATTAGATTTTCCTGAATATGTTCTCAAGAAATTTGCCATTCAAGATGCTACTTTAGCTGCAGGATATTCTCAACTTGCAGCCCAAGCTCTTGGACTAAGTTCAATATGGATTGGAATGTTTGATGAACAAAAAGTAATGGATATCATTGGCACTGATCTGGTTCCTTCATCCGTACTGTGTATTGGATATCCAAAACAAACAAAATTCCCAAAACCCAGACGAAATCTCAAAGATTTGGTCCATGTTACATGGTGAGATCTATATTCATCTTTAAATAATGATAGATTATTGTTTAGTTCATGACAGATGCATATGTTATGCTTAATTGTGAATTAGGTGCAGAAGAGGAAATCATTGAACAATTAAAGGAAATCGAACAAGTCGTAGATGTTTTTGAAACCATTGGTACCCACGATATGTTGGTAAAATTGCAAGCAGAAAATTTTGAAAAAATTCGTGAAATTGTTTCATGGAATATTCAAAAATTAAAAAAAGTCCGCTCTACTGCCACTTTGATAAAAAAGGATAATTAACATAAATTCTTATCAAAACTAAATGGTTGATGAAAAAAACGAAATCGACAAGTTAATTGATAATATGATTACCAGCGGGAATGAACTAGTAGATGATCTTAAAACTGTCTTGCCAAATTCTTTGTCCGAATCAATGGTTATGTTTCATGAATCAAATGTTGCAAATCTAAAGAAAATTAAAGAATTCCTTAACAAATAGACTAGTATTGATTCGTATGATCACTGCCATATCCTTTTTAACTATAATTTGAAATTCACGTTGTGGGAAGGTCTAGAACAATTACAATCACTGTAGAGAAGAAAACAGGTGATACCTTTGATGCAATTTTGAAAATACCGCCCAAAATGATACCTGATGCAAAATTCAATGATTCTGGATGGTGGTCATTTACTGGACCTTATGGGAAGTCTAAACTAAAATTCAATGAAAACAAATCATTTGGAATTTTGGATCATCAGTTTATTGATGAAGAATCTTCCTGGGATGTCCCTATGCGAATTGTATCTAATGGTGATGTTTCTGAAGTAATTATCACTTTAAACAAACCTGATGAACTAACTGATGAGCAATTTGATAAAAGAATGGCTGAAATTGGTGAGATGTTTAATTCTATGAAACAGATTATTGAATCTGAATCATAATGTTTTAGAATTTATGCCTGATTAACGTACAAATCATTCTTCAATGCTAAATTTAAACTCGATAATGAAAATCCGAGAAAAATGCCCTACGAAGTATGTTTTCAAAGATTAAAAGACTATTGTCCTGAAGATTACAAGAAGATAAAATCTAAAAATAGACTCAGTCTTTATCTGAATCATCTGATTCTTGATTTTTACCTGGACCTACCATGTCTTCTGGTTTTACTTTGTTATCCCAATCGCCACGTGAACCTTTGACTAGAGATATTATGCCCCCGCCAATAAATCCCGCAACAAGTGCAAAAAATAGAGTCTGATCAAATATCTTAAACGAACAGTTGATTTCTACTGGTGGTGAATTATCAGAATACTCATAACATGTTCCAAATTCATTTGATTCAAGTGTTGCAGCTTGATAATTCTGACCTAATACCCCCAAAATTAAGAATCCTACAAAAACTAAAGCAATTCCAATGATGATAAATCTCATATCACTCATGATTTTTTTCTTGGTTTGTCGTATTTAGATATTAACTTGTAGAAAATCTAGTGTTATTTTTCAAGAAATTTTTTGAGATTTTCAAGTGATGCTTCGTAAAATGCCCCTAAATATACTACAAAATCTAAGAATTGTTTTTCAGACATTTTCTTACTGTTGATATATGATTGCCATGTTAATTCTACCAAATTTTTAGATTTTGTCTTGATTGAAATTGTTGCCACATATGCTCTTAATGGCAAACCTTCCGTTGCGATATATGTGAAAAATTCTCCTTCTTTCCAAGCGACTACGTGCTCTTCAATTTTATTTCCGTCTTCAAATGTGATTAATCTCACAGCTCCTGTATCTTTTTTCTTTTTAGATAGATATGTTGTTTTTTTAACATCAACTACCCATGTGGACAATCCTGCAATGTTGCTTATTTTTTTCCATACTTTGTCTTTTGATGCTTTAATTTTGATTGTCTTTTTGACAGTTCCAGTATGATGTGATGTTTTTCTACTTTTTGCCATGTATTTTTCAGTACTTTGCTGAATTTTAAATTTTAGATGTATAACAATTTTTAATCCCCTGAAGATAACTATAACAAATGGTCTTTGGATGGGGGAAAAAGAAGGAAAAAGAAACTCCTGTAGAAGAAATTCCTCAAAATAAGGAAATCTCAATCGTTGATGTGCCAAAAATTCTATCTGAACTTGTTGAATTAAGAAAATCTCAAACTTTGACTGAAATCACTGATTTGAGAAACAACACTGAACCTCTAATTGAAGATTTAACGAAAATTGGAAATGTTCTGGAGAAAGATAATCTCAATCTTGATGATGTAGATAAACATCTTGCAATAATTGTGGTTAGGGGCAAAAAACAAGTTATTGATATGATCAAAAAAGATGTTGTCTCTTTACCAAAAATTTCCTCTTTTGATGATGCTGAAAAATTAAATTCTATATTGAATCTGATTCTTAAAAAAGTCGGTGATGTGCTTGGTAGGCAAACTAGAGTCATACACATTTTTGCAAAAAAATATGCCACTCAATTAAAAGAAAATCTTGAAGTGATGAATGAAAATCATTCTGAAATTCGTAATTTATTGAAAAATTATGAATCTACAAAATCCCTTTCTGATGAAATTAATGATGCCATAAATGAAATCAACAATTTATCTGATTTACATAAAGAAAATTCTCAAAAAATCTCAGATCTTAACCAAAATATTGTTTCAATCAAAGGAAAAATTTCTGAGATTAAGGATTCTATTGAAAAAATAAAATCCTCAGAAAATTTTAAAAAATACGTTGATTTAAAAAATTCTCTTGATGAATTTGATTCACAAAAATCAAAAATAAAAAACCAAATTGATACTCAATTTACCAAAATTTCTCGTCCTTTGAGCAGATACGAATATGCTTCTTCATTAGATAAGGACCAAAAAAATATTTTATCTGGACTAGTTTCGGATCCTTTTGGTGTGATATCCTCTAAGAATAAGGATTCCATTATTGTGATTCTTGAAAATATACGAAAAGGTATATCGTCTGGGTCTATATCTGTAAAAGATGTTGATAAAACATTTTCTCAAATAACTGAAACTGAAGAGTCTTTGGATGATTTCATCAAACAAATTTCAGATTATCATAAAAAGTATGATGAAATGCAAAATGAGGTTATGTCTTTAATTCCAAAGGATTTGATTTCTTTAGAAAGTAAACTTGACAAACAAACTTCATTGATGGATGAATCTCAAATGAAATCTGAATCTTTTAATGGTGAAATAGATGAGATTGATTCCAAAATTCCTAAATTGGTGTCTAAAATTGAGCAAAAATTGCGTGAATTTTCAAATACTCGATACACTATCTTGACATCTTAAAATTAAATTAGTTCAAAGATGGAGTCTTTTTGTGTTATTCAAAAAGAAAAAATTTGAAAGGAAAGTGTTGTTGAAAAAAGACGTTTCTGATAGCATTTTGTCTTTTTGTCAGATGAAACATCCTAATGAAGGAATTTTGATTTTAAAAGGTAAATCAAAAAATGGACAAATCAAAATAGATGGACTGGTAATTCCACCTTTTAGTGAAACGGGTCCCACTTTTGCAGGATTTCCACACTCCTTCTTGCCTTTTGATATGAGTTATGTTGGAATTGTCCATTCTCACCCTAGTGGTTCTGCAGAACCTTCTGTAACTGATTTACATAATTTCTTTGGATTAGTTTCAATGATTGTTAAATCCCCTTATGACGATAATTCGATTTTTGCATGGGATAGCAATGGCAACTCTATTCCCCTTTCAATTGAGTGAATTTTTAAAAACACTGCTGATAAAATGAACAAAAATTGAAGAAACTTTATATCCGTTTTAACGATACTTTCGTTGAATTGAATCCTCAACTCAAGAGATATTATATTTTTCTAGGTGCATCATTAGTGTTTAGTATTGGCTTGCAAATTGGCCTTGGATATCTTGGTGTTCCATGGTATATCAGCATAGGTGCAGTTATGGCAATTTTCATTATACTTCCTATGATTATACGAAAACGTACAATGAGTAAGATGGGAAATTATGGCAATGATTCCGGAACTGGTGGTGGAGGGTTCTTTGGTATGGGCTCACAAGGCGGGTCTGGTGGTGTAAGATATGTTTGTCTTGTATGTAATAACAAACACCGGGGCGGCTCTTGTCCTAGATGTGGTTCCAAAATGCAAAGAGCAGATTTTTAACTGAAGAGATATGTCATTAGATGAAATTCGTAAAAAGGTGATTTTTCATAATTCTGTTGATGTTTGGATTGCAGCTTGTTTTGAAAAAAACACTAGTTGGAATAATCCTGAGGATTATAAAAAATTCATTGCTCACCTTCTAAAAAATAATCTTAATCTAAAAGCGTTTAATCTATGTGCTCACGAAGCAGGTGCAACTGAAGACGAGAAAGTAAAATTCACCGAGACTTTGGCTGAGACAAAAGATGATCCTAATTCTCTTACATACACAATAAAACTAAGCGATACAGCTTTAGATGTTATTCGTAGTTATCCTATATGATCATCTTTTTAGCTTAGGATTAATTATTGCATCGAGAGCATTACCAATAAACACAAAAGCTAAACCTGTAAATGCTATCATCACCCCTGGTGGCATTATCCACCACCACATTCCTCTAGATGCTGCTCCGAAGGTATTGGCATCATGCAATATTTGTCCCCATGTTGGAAATGTTGGATCTCCTAACCCTAGAAAACTCAGACCTGCTTCTGTGGTAATTGCTGCAGGAACTGAAATGGCAATACTTGCAAAAGCATAAGGCAATAACTGAGGTATGATGTGTTTTAGAATAATTTTTGAATCTTTTTGACCCATCATGTTTGCGGCATCAACATAGCCTCGAGTTTTAATTTGAAGTGACATGCTTCGGGATACCTTTGCTATGCCTACCCATCCAAATATCGTCAAAAATCCTACCATCACAAAAATACTGTTGCTTATAGTTACTGAAAGAATGATGAGAAATGGCAATGCGGGTAAAGCATAGATGACATCATTAAATCTCATCATTGCCTCATCCGTCTTTTTTCCTTTGTATCCTGCATATACTCCATAAAGTAATCCTGCAATTACTGATGCAATGGAGACTACCACGCCTATGAATAGTGCGAGCGGTGTCCCCCAAAGCAACCCTATTGCTAAATCTCGTCTTAATTCATCAGTTCCCATAATTCCAAATGCTTTACCCCCAACAATCAGTTTTGATTCGGGAATTTGATTTTCAGAATTAACCCCATACAAATTAACAGAAAAAATATAATTTCCTTTTAATGGTTCATTTATCTGACTCTTTGAAAACACTATGTCTTCTGCAGATTTTCTTTCAAATGTAAATTGAAAATTCTCTGATTGCAAATCTAGATTTTTCTTTATTGCGTGATCTGTTGAGAAAATTCTTTCACTATGAATTGTTTTTTCATCAGAATGTGGCAATGATGTAGTCAGTAAATTTAACTTAATTCCATCTGGTCTGATGACTGACATTTGTAGTAACGGTGCTCCTGAATACTCTGATGAAAATTCATAGATGAAATCATTTGGAAAGTCGTCGTAATTGAAATTTAACCCAAACTGATGTGAGATAAGGGTGATTTCATCATTTGAGATTTTTTCTATATTGGGCTTCTCTAAAATTATGTGCTCTGGTATCTTTTCAGTCATGAAGATATTTACCCAAACCGGGGTTGCAACTTTGGGATTTGAAATCCAGTTTACTGGACTGTTCCATTCTTGAAATGTTTCAACTGGTATAGTAATGATTGCTATGATTGAAGTTGATATCAAAATTGTGAGAATTGTAATCCCTGTAATTCCCATTTTACTTTTCAAAAATTCTTTTTTGATTTCTTGAGGTGTAATGTTACTCAATTTCCTGTCCTCACTCTAGGATCAAAGTAACCATAAAGTAAATCTGCAATGAAAATACTGATTAAGAAAAATACTGTTAACAGATACGTTGCACCAATAATTACTGGTAAATCCATCACGGTAATTGCCTCAAAATACAATCTGCCCATTCCTGGCCAATCAAATACTGCTTCTGTAATTATTGCCCCTCCTAATGATCCTGACAAACTCAATGCCAAAATTGTCACAATTGGAGGTGCTGCATTCCTTAATGCATGTGTGTAGATAATTTTCTTTTGTTTGATTCCAATTGTCTTTTTTGCCATTATGAAATCTTCTTGCATTATCCCGACCATGAAATTTCTTACCAAATAAGCCCATGAACCAAACCCGATCATCACAATTGTAATTAATGGCAATGCCATATGATACAGCAAAGACCCAATGTATCCAGGATCTGATGATGAAATATCTGGGGTTGCTCTAGCTGGAAAAATTTGCCATGTGAATGCAAAAAGGAATATCATTAGCATTCCTATCCACCATACTGGGAAACTAGAACTAATTACTGCAAAACTTGATGTGATTCTGTCTATTCTTGAACCTACTTTACTACTTGAAAAAGCACCTAGAAAAATTCCGATGATTGAGATGATGATAGTTGCTGTTGTAAATAATAATACTGTTCTAGGAAGTTTTTCAAACAAGATGTCTTTCACATTAGAAGATCCTTCATCACTAGTCAGAAATGTCGCATGACCAAAATCTAGTAGCATGATCTTGTACATCGTAACTCCTATTCTTTGAGGTGAATACCATGGTTCATCTAATCCTAAAATCTGAATCCTTTGATCAATCTGAGTTTGAACAAACCCCTCAAATTCTTCCACTGAGGAAAAACTCTCTGTAATAGATGAATTCTCCGCTATTTCCGATCTTATTTGAAATACGATGCCTTGTTTTAGAATGGAATCCATATTTGAGCCCACAAGGGCGATTGTGATTAATAGTGTAATCATCAAAACTCCGAACATAGTCGTCATTCTTGTTGCGACATATTTTTTCATGCCCAATGATTTCAAGAAAGATGATTAGTTTATAACAATAGATGTTTTCCCCACAGTTTATTACTGCATGATATTATTCAGATTTAGAAAGACATGTCCTTTGATAGAGAAAGAGAAATGCATGATGCAAAATGTGGTGACTGTGGTACTGATTGCCAAGTCCCATTTAAGCCAAAAGAAGACAGACCTGTTTATTGCAGAGACTGCTTCCAAAACCACAGACCGGCCCCAAGACAAGGTGGAGGTAGATTTGGTAGAAGAGATGATAGGCCACGTGAAATGCATGATGCAAAATGTGGTGACTGTGGTACTGATTGCCAAGTCCCATTTAAGCCAAAAGAAGACAGACCTGTTTATTGCAGAGACTGCTTCCAAAACCACAAAAATTAGAACAATCGTTTTGAGAAATTTTCAAAACTATTTTATTTTATAAAACTGAGTGATTGAACTCTCCTGTTGTTTTACGTTTTGTATTAGTTGATAGATTTGAAATAATGGATAAAAATGAGGAGAGTGAAACTAACTCTGGGCTTTACAAAGGAAGAAAAGCAAGTCTCTCGCCATGTATTATGTGCGATCAAATAAT
>JBOEHF010000052.1:0-1942 GCA_050633805.1 Candidatus Nitrosopumilus sp. | reverse complement strand
GGATTCAAAAATTTCTATAAATTCCATCATGGAAAGGGTCTAAAAGCAAATTGTTCTCATTTGGAGGCAATTCGAATATTCAAGGACGAAAACCCTTAATCTATTTTAGATTTTTTACATCTACTTTTCCAACAAATGCTTTGTTTTTTGTTATTATTATTGGACGTAAAATCAAACCCGGATGCTTTATCATTAGTTTAATTATTTGAGCGTCTGTCTTTTTCTTGTTTTCTAAATCCAACTCTTTGTACATTTTATCTCTTTTTCTTAGTAATTCTAATGGTTTTTTCCCAGACATTTTCACGATTTTTTTGAGTTCTGCCTCAGATAGGGGATCCTTGAAAAAATCCCTTCTTTCAATATCTGTGTTCATCCTCTCTATTTCTGACATTAATTTTTTGCATGTAATGCATGAAGATTTATGAAATACTTTCAATCTGAATCACTTTTGATGTTTGGATTAAAAATTGTTTAGACTCGATTGTTCTGGAGTTAATTTTCATCAGATTCTAAATATTTTTCATTGAATTGTTCGATGGTTGCTTTTGGTATTGCAAGCATTTCCAAATATGCTTGCATGGCTTCATCATACGTACTGCCATTTGCTAACATCTCTTGTTTTAGTTCTTGTGCTTCTAGGAAATTATTCTTTGTGAAATTTAATTGCTCAACGACTAGTTCTTTAATTTCTGAATTTAGTCCTGCAATGTAGTCCTCATACTTGAATCCGTCATAGGTTCCATATCCTGAATCATACTCTTCAATTGCTTGTTCTTTTAGGGTCTCTGCAATGGCTCTTTGTTCTTCAATGAAGATTTTCTCTTCATTTGACTTTCCTGCTTCATTTTGCTCTTGAATTAATTCGTCTAATAACCCGTGATAATATTTGAATAACATTTGACCTATGGGATCTTTCTCAAAATCACTTTCATTTGAACTAAGATATTTGATTGCCTCATCAGTTGATAATTTTTGCTGTAATGCTGAGACTGGGGTGCTGTCTCCTTTTACTTGAAATTCTGTACTTGATAGCCCTATCATTCCATACCATGATGCAACTACGTTAACGATGTAAGTTCCTGGTACTCTTTGGAAATTTTCAAATTCCCCCCTAAAATGCCCGTCAGGGGTAGTGAATGCTTTGGTGGTGTCAGAACCTGCTCTGATGAGGATTTCTACTCCTCGTGTTGGCTCATATGCATGGTCTACAACTCGTCCGGTTACCACAACTGTGTCTCCGGAATACACTACTTCATTTTCGACATTTGCTTCTACTATAAACTCCCAAAGCTCTGCCTGGGATGTTGGAATCAATGAAAACAACATTAAAAATACAAATAATCCTGCAACTATGCTCTTACTTCTATTCACATTAGGTGATTTTGATTTATGCAGTTAAGGCAAAGTATGAATAAAAATTCGCTATTTTTCAATTTTTTATTGAGTAATTTCAAATTATTTAACCCTGAAATTGCCAATTTATCAATCCCTGCTAATTCTTAAAACCCAAGAATTACCCTTCTTAAATAATGGATTTAAAAAAATTCCAAAATGACGTCATTGAGATGACTGAAAAACTCTCAAAAAATCTAAAAGAAAATGATGTCTCTAAACTAAACCATGTTCGACAGCAACTAATTGAAATGTATAAAAAAAATTTAGTTAAAATCAATCACTCTGTTTTAGAACTAATCTGTGCTAGTACTTTGATTTCAAGAGGTTATGCAGTCCAAGTCGAAAAAGAAGTTACTGGGATTCTTGTATGTGATATTTTTGCTAAGAAAGGTGGGGGCAATACCATTATTGAAATTGAAACCGGTTTTACCCCTCCAGAACATGCAATGGACACAATAGATTATTTCTCTGCAAGAATTATGAGTAAAATTGCAAGATATAGTCAACATTGCTCAAAATTTTCTTTGGCCACTCCTGTTGTTGGAAT
>JBOEHF010000051.1:0-11388 GCA_050633805.1 Candidatus Nitrosopumilus sp. | reverse complement strand
TCTGGCAGAACGGTTATGCGTGAGCCTGCAAAGCTTATACAAGGGGGTTCGACTCCCTCGGGTACCTTATTCTACTATAACTTGACCTTTCATCCAAGGATGTAAAGTACAAAAATAATCAAAAGTGCCAATTTCATCAAAATCTAGAGTATAGGATTCAAATGGATCTAAATGTCCGCTGTCAAACAATTCTAAAGGTTCTTCATACGAACCCGAAGTGACACTATGAAATGCAGAATCCTCATTTACCCATGTTACTTGATTTCCAGAATCAATTACAATTACAGATGGAATATAGCATCTATCAGTTTCTTCACATCCAGGTCGTGAAACTTTGGTTGGCATAATAACATCACCACCAGTCATAACATCAGGTTGAATAACACCTTGCATTGAATATTGAGAATTAAATTCAAAAGTAGGTTCTGGTTGTGGTTCCATATCAGTTGAAAAAGCAATAGCTAATGATACTATGATTACAATTCCAATTATGCTTGAAGCAATTATTTTTTTTATCAAATCTTTTCACATCCGAAGCTAAGTTATTACATAATTACCAAATTCTCTAAATATATAACATACTAGAAAAGTAAATTGTCTCAAAACGGAAATGGATTATTAGAATACATACCTGGCTCACACACGCTTTTAATTCAAAAAAATTCAAGCCCACCTCTAGAAGGGTTTGAAGAAAATGTCAGAGAAAGCATACATGAGTATGCGGAGAATTCAAAAAGTGATGTTGAGAAAGGAAATAACTTTCTTCAGTGGATATTAACAAGAGTTTTTGAGGCTACAGAAGATGATGCTGCTGATGCAATCGTGGATGGAGCAAATGATCTAGGCATTGATGCATACTTGCCAGTAGACTTTTCAGATAACACAGTTAGATTATTTCAATCAAAATACGGTACTTCTCATTCACTAGAAGCGATTGCAAAATTCAAAGAAGATGCAAAAAGACTACTCACAAAAGACGTTACAAAGATGAGACCGGAGTTAGCTCAACTTGTTACAAAGATTAAGGAAAAGAATCTCAAAGTAAAGTGCTGCTATGTTACGGATCAGAAAGTAGATTATCATGATGAACTTGTAGAAGTAATCGATGAGGAAAGAATTATTCAAAAATTATGGGATAGAATAAAGAAGCCAGCAGCAGGGAAAAAATCATCCATAAAATTAGAAAGAATGCTAAGACATGAAAATACCATATTAGGAATTCTAAAACTACGTGAACTGACAGAGTTTGTAAGTAAGAATAGGGACTATGTCTTTGAATCAAATATTAGACAATGGATGCAATTTAAGACCACTGTAAACAAAGGATTAAGAGATACATTACAGAGTAATCCCAATAAATTCTTCTTTTACAATAATGGAATTACTATTGTAGTAAGTGATTTTTCAGAGCTAGGAGAAAATATGATTGAGCTTTATGCACCACAAATTGTCAACGGAGCTCAAACATCAAACTCCATTCTTGATCATTCAAAGAGAACAAAGAACATGGATGGGTCTATGACAGTTACAATTATCAAAGCTGATGATGAACAAGAGCAAAACAACATTACAAAATATAGAAATTCTCAAAATTCAGTGAGAGGAAAAGATTTAGTTTCACTAATGGATTTTCATAAATCAATTAAATCTCAATTGAAAAATTGTGGTTATTTTTATGAAATTCAAGCTGGTTCTTTTGATACAAAAACTAAATCAAAACAATGTGAATATGATGGAGATTCGATATACAACAATTATCTCCCAGATAATCATAAGAAAGTCATTGTTGCTAAAGATGCAATACAATCACTTGTTGCGGGTATTGAACAAAGACCAACTGAGGCATACAGTTCACCAGCTCAATTTCTTCCAAGAGGAAGTAAATATGATGACGTATTCAATGATAATCTAAAAGACGATTACAGGATTTTGCTATACCCATATCTTGTAAAAGAATTTGCAAAAAAATCACTAAAATATGGAAAGCAGGGAGGTCATAAAACAAAAAGATATGCAACATTGTTTTTTGTTGCAGTGTATTTTAGAATACTCCATAAGAAAATCCTAGAATCAAAGGGGGATTTTAAAAAAGATGTTAGAAAGATAGAGCCCATATTTCGTAGTTTTAAACTGAATTCTAGAATTTTAAAAATTACAGATATAGTCGTGACTAAATTTCTTGAAGATACAGTTGTCGATGATGAGATAGAGTTAGCAAATACCAAACACAATTTCTTCTCTCAGCACGTTTGGAATGATTCAATGCTAAGAGTGATCGATAAGAAAATCAGACAAGAAGAGGATGAAATCCTAGCATTGAAAAAACTTGCAATGAATTTATTTTAATTTCAATGGTAGTAGTCTGACCAAGTAAAAATCTTGCAGGAGGTTTACATTGGTCAGGCGTCCTACCTAAAATCAGTATAAACCAGTAATATTTAACATAATTTTTCTGAAAAGGATTTATTCCAGAATGTTTTTTATATCGATTAAAAAGAGCAAAAGCAATTTGGGTAAGAAAGAAAAATGTGTCATTTGTAGTGAAACGGTAGGATTTCGTTTTAAGGCAATGGAAGAATGGGGAATTGAAGGAACGTTATGTGGCAAATGTTATTCAAAAAAAGTAGACGAGCATTATCCAGGGGATCACATCAGAGTGAACAAACATTTAGATTAACTTAATCTGTTTTGGAAAATTTATTTGTATTAATACAATTCCAGACAAGAGGATCGTTTTTAATGTCTTTTTCTTTTAGAAATACAATATCAGTAATTGTTTTTTTCTTTTTTAGTAGATTGACTTGGAAACTGGAAAATTTTTTGCAAGAACATTTGTTGAAAAGACAGATATCTTCATCGCCCTCATCATGATCTTGAGCTTCATGACCACACTCACATACTGCATCTTTCTTTACATCACTAAGAGATTTTTTTGCATAAACACCCAATCTAAGATAGGCTTCCCCACCGTGACCTTTTTTGAATCGTTCATAGTTTTCAGACTTGGGTAATTCTTTAAAGAAAGATAGATTTGTATCAGGTTTTTGTGAATCTGCACCCATGATAAACCAATATTTGTCATCCAACTCTAAAAAACGGATTTTAATTGATGGATCTACCCATGAATGAATTGTGTCATGCCAAAGTGAAATGGCTTCTTTTCTGTCTATAAATAGTGGAGTAACATTCATTCGTAGATCATAATAACGATAAGCAATACCTACAAAATCATCATACCAAGGAATAGATGATTGTGAAGGCATTGGACAAAAATCAGGTCAGAGCTTATTTATCTGATCTGAATTAATGGTAATACCCTTATATCATAGTTTTAGACTTAGTACCATATGGCTTCCTATAGAACCAGCATGCAAATTGTTGCAGACTTGCTAACTGCTACTCAACAGTCCGGTCAAGAGGGTATCAAAACAACCTCACTTCTTACAAAGGCAAATTTATCACATTCAAGATTATCAAAATTCTTGGAAAATTTGACAGGGGCAGGTCTGATTAACAAAATAGAATATGATGGCAAGAATACTTTTGTCATTACATCAAAAGGTAGACAGTACTTAGATTCTTACGTAAACTTTTCAAGTATTGCAGAATCATTTGGTTTAGAACTTTAAAATCTATTTTCTGGCTCTTCGTTTTGCATTAGCTTTTTGTCGTTCTTTGCGCTCTTTGTAAGAACTATAGAGTAGAATAATTATAATTCCCCCTATTCCAACATAAAATAACTGTGGAATAAAGTGGATTTCGCCAGTATTAGGATTAAAAAATGAAATTGCAATAGTTACAATCATGAAAATTAAAATCACTAAAAGATATTTGTCCACAAAGAAATAGTTTTACAAAACCATATATCTTTTTGATTTAACAAAATGAGTAGATAGAAATGGCAAAAATGCTTGAGGTTTTAGGATTAGTTCTTGTAGCTATAATGTCATTAGCATTTATGGGGATTTTACAACCTACGATTGAACCCGGGCTATCACCGCTGTTTTGGGGTTGTGCAGGAGTAACGCTAATGATCATCATTTATAGAAAAAAGAAAAACAAGAAAGAAGAAAAAGAAGACTAGAAGATTTTATAATTTGTTAGTGTTTGATCAATTGTTAATCAACCGACAGATCTATAAAGGTCAATTTCAAGTGAATTATGAGTGGAATAGATGGCAGAACAAACAAAACAGTGGTGGGAAGGTTTAGGAAAAGAACTTGAAACAGATATTGAATCCTTCGAACAATCAAAATAATCATCATCTACAAATTTTTGAAAATTTATCAAAGCCTCGGACGGGATACGAGCCCGCGACCTAACGCTTACGAGGCGTTCGCTCTACCAGACTGAGCTACCAAGGCACGTCTGGGTAGAGACGTCAGAGTTAATAAAAAGCCTTTCCAAAATAGGTTAATTGAAAAAAACAATTTCAGGGATTAGAGGCATATTTGGAGAAGATCTTAACCTAAAGGACGTTCTAGAATTTTGTAATAATTTTTCATCACTAATTAAATCAAAAAAATGCGTTATAGGAAAAGATACAAGACCGTCAGGGCAAATAATAAAAGATACTGCCAGTGCGGCTCTGCTAAAAAACGGAATAGATGTTTTTAATTTGCAAACAGTGCCAACACCGGTAGTTTTTCGAGAAGCAAGAAAATATGGTGCAGGAATTGTAATTTCTTCATCACATAATCCATTAGAATGGAATGGAATGAAATTCATAATTGAGGGTAGAGGTATTAATGAACAAGAACTTCCTCAGATAATAGAACATCAAGATGTTTTAGAGAAAAATATCGGGTTGGAAATGGATCTATCAACATCATACATAGAAGATGCAAGAAAAATCATAGGCAATATAGAAAATAATCCAAAAATTGTAGTAGATATTGGAGGCGGGGCAGCAAAAGGATTTGCCCCAGAATTATTAAAAGAAATAGGATGCAACGTTGAAATTCTAAACGAAAATCTTTCTGGATGTACCAGGGGTCCCGATCCAACATCGGATGATCTAACAGATTTGATTTCTTCAAGCAACAAAAAAGACATCGGATTTGCATTTGATTTAGATGGAGATCGATTAGTTGTTGTAAGAAATGGGAAAAAACAGACTCCGGATGTCACACTTGGTTTAGGAGTTGCAAAATCATTGGATTTAGGTTACAAAGAATTTGTTCTAAGTATTGATACGAGTGTTTCAATTGAAAAATTCATCAAAGAAAGAGGTGGAACTGTTCAAAGATCCAAAGTGGGTGAAGCTAATGTTATAGATCTTATGTTAAAAAATAATGCACAAGCTGGTGGTGAGGGAAGTAGTGGTGGTTTTATTTTACCAGAATTCAATTATTGTAGAGAAGGAATTCTAACAAGCGGTTTGATTGCATCAATGTTAGGAACTCCGGAATTTAACGAGGTACTAAACTATATGGAAAATTATCATCAAATAAGAGGCAAGACTGAAATTGATTCGGAATATCATGACAAAGTTATTGATGAAACAAAATCAGAATTTTCTAAAAAATATTCAGAGGTGATCACACTAGATGGGATTAAAGGAATAATTGATGAAGACAGTTGGGTATTAATCAGAAAGTCAAATACAGAAGACATCATTAGAGTTTCAGCAGAATCAAATAATGAAGAAAAATGTAAGAGAATTGTCAAAGATACAATCAAATTAGTAAATCAAAATTATGAAAAAATTAGATGAGACTGAAATAATCAAAATTTTTCAAACAGGTTTAGGTAAGAAAAAATTCGAATCAGAAGATGTTGAAATTTTCAATCTAGGTAGAAACAAAATTGTTACAAAAACCGATACATTAGTAGAAAGCACAGATATCCCATCTAAAATGGAATTATCTGATGCTGCAAGGAAAAGCATTGTAGCATGTGTAAGTGATTTTGCTGCAAAAGGGGTCAAACCCAAATATGGAATGATTTCAATTAACCTACCAAAGACAATTTCACGCCTAAAAATCAACAAAATCGTTTCAGGTTTTAAAAAAGCATGTAAAGAATTTGGTATTTCTATAATTGGAGGAGACACCAATGGAGGTAAAGAGATTGTATTCAACGTTTGTCTTTTTGGAATTACAGACAAAATTGTCACTAGAAAAGATTCAAAGAAAGGAGACCTGATTTTTGTTACTGGGCCATTTGGGTATACATCAGTGGGATTAAACACTTTGTTAGGAATAAAGAAAGGTAAAGAAGTTTTTCTCAAAAAAGCAATCAATTCAGTCATTAAACCAAAACCAAAACTTGACTTTGGAGTAAAAAATAAAAAATATTTTTCATCATCAATGGATTCTAGTGATGGATTATCAACTACATTAAATGAAATGTCAAAACAAAGTAAAAACAAATTCATAATAAACAAAATTCCTGCATTGAATGATTTAGAAGAGTATGCAAAATCTTACAAGTTAGATTTGAATGATTTAGTTTTTAATGGAGGAGAAGAATATGAATTTGTGTTTACAATTCCTCAAAAATATAAAAAAATAGTTGAGAAGAAAGCAAAATTAACAAAAACAAGAATTTTTGAAATTGGTTACGTTACATCAGGCAAAGGAGTGTATGTTGAAAAAAATAACATGTTTACTCGTTTAAAAGACGGGGGTTGGAAGCATTTTTGAGAACTATTCACCATAAGAAATATCTCTTTCAACATTATTAACAATGTTAAAAACAGATTCTGCAGATAGCACATTTACGCATTCGGTAATCCACAATTCATCAAGATACATCAAACGTTCAAAATCATCATTTGGAAGTTCGTCAGGATTTGAATCAGGATAAAGTGCATGAATTCGATATCCTTCATTGGCAATTTCTTGACAATTTTTTTCCAAGGGGGATAGGCCAGAATCGGCGATCGGTGTCAAAAATTGAATTGCTGCTGAAGCCATTAAAGCTGTTGCGACAGCGATTCCAATTGCTAGAAGTAGAATTGATGCCATTTAATGCAAAAAGAGGATTACAGTATATGAATAGTCATAATTTTTCAGCAAAGTGCCCAAAATTTGGCTAGTTTTGAAAATCAATGTATTTTAAACCCTTTAAGGCCTGAGTAGACATTGTCAGAAGTAGAAGCTGAGATAGAAGAAGTAGCAGTAGAAGAGACCGAAGCTGCAGTTGAAGAAGTAGAATCAGAAGCTGTAGAAGAATCAAAGCCTCAACCAGAAACAAAGAAAGAGGGACCTGAAAAATGGGGAATTGCTCATATTTACAGCAGTTACAATAATACAATTATTCACATGACCGACCTTACAGGTGGAGAAACAGTTTCTATCAGTTCTGGAGGAATTCACGTTAATGCAGATAGATACGAATCATCACCATTTGCTGCAATGAAAGCTGCAAATGCAGTTATAGAATCTGCAAAAACCAAAGGATTCACAGGATTCCACATCAGAGTTCGTGCTGTTGGCGGAGTTGGTTCTAGAGTACCTGGTCCAGGTGCACAAGCTGCAATTAGAGCATTAGCAAGAGGNNGAAAAAGAGGAAGAAGAGTCTAGTCAGAGATTTTTATTTTAACATCACAGCCTTTAGAAATAAAAAAATCTTCAAAAAATTTTGCAAACTTTTCTGCTTGATCATTTACTTGATACCTCATGATCATATCAGAAAATTTTTCTTCAATTCCATTTTGTAAATTTGGTTTAAATCCCATTTTAAAAAAAGTCCAACCAAATTTTGAAGAAGGTTCACTTAGAGCATATCCGTTGTAACCACCTACAAGACTTTCCATATGAGACATTGCTTTTTTAATTAAAAATAAATCATTTTCATAATTTTTTGTTCCAATTTCCAAAACATAATCCATTATTGATCACCATCATCAGTTGATTGATTACTTAGTTTATCACTTAGAGATACAAATTTTCCATCTTTTTCAACATTAATTTTTGTATCCATTCTAACATTCAATCCAACCGATTTGAATAATGTTAACAACTTGCCTCCATCAATGATTTCGTTGATTTCACCAGTTTTGATTAATTGAGATAATTTTTCAATGATCATTTTAGTTTCGTTAGGAAATTGAGATTCTGCATTTTTTAGAACTTCTTCTCCTCTGAATCCAAGTATTTTGATTAGAGATTCTCGTGGATTTTCAGAAACAGTTTCTTTTTTGGGTTCAGAGTTAGATTCAATTTCTTTTTTTGCAGAAATATTATTTTGCATCTCAGCAAGTCGTTTTGCCTTTAATCTTTCAAGTTCAGAATCTTCTTCGCTCAACCTTTTATCACACCAATAGGCACTAATTTTGCAACTTTTGTGGCAATACCGAGATTATGAGATACGTTAACTACAGAATCAACATCTTTGTAGGCTTGAGGAGTCTCTTCGACTACCCCATCACGAGTTAATGCTTTGATAAATATGCCCTTTTCATTGAGTGATTTTTTCACATTATCCTCAGTGAAATTTCTTCTAGCCTTGGATCTAGACATTGTTCTACCAGCACCGTGTGCGGTAGAGCCAAAACTCAAATTCATAGAATTTGGTTGTCCAAGCAAAATCCAACTTGCAGTGCCCATAGAACCAGGAACCAGAACAGGTTGACCTAAATCACGGTATTTTGAGGGGATCTCATTTCTGTTTGCAGGAAATGCTCTTGTTGCACCTTTTCTATGAACAACCAAGTTACGATCTGAACCATCAACTTTGTGTTTTTCTACTTTAGCAATATTGTGAGCAACATCGTAAACTAATTTCATATCAAGATCAGATTCGGATTGATTGAAAACACGTTGAAATGAATTTCTAGTCCAATGAGTTAGCATTTGTCTATTACTCCATGCAAAATTCAATGCAGAGAACATTGCTTTTCTATAAGACTCTCCTTCTTCAGAATTATTTGGAACACATGCAAGTTCTCTGTCAGGTAAATCGATATCATATTTTTCCATCGCTTGTTCTGACACTCTAAGATAATCACTGCAAACTTGATGGCCAAATCCTCTAGAACCACAATGAATTAAAATTGTAATCGTTCCTTCTTCAATTCCCATTCTCTTTGCAGCTTCTTGATCATGAATCTCTGTAACCTTTTGTACTTCAAGAAAATGATTTCCAGAACCTAAAGAACCAAGTTGAGGCGCGCCTCTTTTTCTTGCTTTATCAGAAACTTTGTTTGGATCAGCATTTTGAATTTGTCCATTTTCTTCACAGACATCTGAATCATCAGATGAACCGTAACCATGATCAATTGCCCAATTAACACCCTTGACTAAAACTTCATCAAGTTCAGAATGAGTCAGTTTGACTGCACCTTTAGAACCGACACCGGAAGGAATAGAGCTAAAAAGATCAGTTACAAGTTCTTTTAATTTTGAGCGAACAGCAGATTCTGTTAAATTTGAACGAAGTAATCTTACTCCACAATTGATGTCATATCCTACACCACCAGGACTAATCATTCCTTCTTCAGCATCCATAGCAGCTACTCCACCAACAGGAAAACCATAACCCTCGTGTCCATCAGGCAATACTACACTATGGCCCACAATACCAGGTATAGAAGCAACATTACGTGCCTGCATAATTGTTCTATCAGACAGCATTTTTTGCATTAATGGCTCATCTGCATAAATTCTCACAGGTACTTTCATTCCAAGATTAGAATCAGCATCAATTTGATATTGATTTTCTCCGATTTTTCTAGGATTAACAGAGGACATGAGTATGGGTAAAAATTGTCTTCAATCCAATTTAAATCATCAGAAGAATTCTAAAATAATTTTCAAATCAAATACCAAAGATAAAATTAATGATCTAATTTATCTATGATTGAATCTCTTTATTGTTTGTGGTAAGAAAACAATTAACAGAAAAAGAAAAAGAAAAACAGAAAGAAGAACAAGCTATTAGAGCAAAAGCTTCTAGAGCAGCTAGAAGAAGTGGCAAAAGTATGAAAGCAGAAGGTAAAGTAAGTAAATCATCTTCAAAAACTAAAGAAGCTAGATCATCTAAAAAAGTCGCAGCTGTTAAAAAACGAACTAGAAGTTAGATATTGAAATGCATCTAATTTTAGAAACATAATTTTTGCTTTATTTTAATATCGAATTTTAGCACATTAGAGTTCGCTTGTACATTTTTCTACTCATGAAAACAATCAGTATGCCCACTCTAATTTCAACAAGTGCAAACAAAATAGTAGCATCTAAAACACCCATCATTGTAGTCATTAGTATACAGGCAGAACTGTTTGCTAATTCCTAAATTTTATTTGCAGTGTATTGAAATCCAAATAAGTTCATGTCAATAAGAATACCAATATTTGACAATGTTACCGCATATGTAGATCCAAGATCTACAGACATTGGAATTCCAGTTCATCCTACACCGCCCAAACGTTTGTTACGCCAGTCATTAGCAAATATGAAACAACGGAAGCAAAAATTATTGCATAAACTAAAGAAAATACCAAAAATCACAGGTAAAATGCATACTATTTTTGCTTTAGTCTGATATGATATTTTTTTAAATTTCAACATTTTTGATTTGTCTTTTTTTGACTTGGCTTTGATTTTAGTTTCTTCTACATNNAATCCTTGTCATAATTTTTTCCTCAAAATTATCATACATCGATGCCAGTATGTAATAATGTTAAATGACCAAAAGATGAGGCTAGGTATGAAAAATTATTCTTGAAAGTAAAATACATCATATTTTTCATGTAAAGACCTTACAAGTTCTCTACATTTTATCCAGAATTGGCGATATTCTTGATAAGTCATTGACCTTCCATATTTGGAGTAAAACCATGAAACAAAATCATCTTCTAATTTTCCAAAAACAAATCCAAGATGAAAATCCTCAGATATTTTTACTTCAAACTCTCTTCTTGGCTGTAACTCATTCCATCTAGCAGACAAGCCATCAAAGGACTCTTGTGTCTTCTCAAGTAATTTCTCCAGATGAACCAATGATTTTGCCTCTAATTCAACCATATTATTTCACAATGAGCACTGGTTTTTTGGATTTATGAAGCACATAGTTTGATGTGCTGCCCAAGAAAAGCTCTTTTGCAGCACCCATGCCCCTTGAACCAATTACGATAAGGTCAAAATTTTGTTTTTCAGCAACTTCAACAATTCTTTTCCCATCATCTCCATATGTCACCCTATCAAAAAATAAAATCCCTTGTTGTGCAGCCTTCAGCTTGGATTTTTTCATGATTTTTTGGGCATGTCCCAACAGGATTTTCTCCAGAGGAGTGATCTGATCATGGGCTCCAGGCTTGGTGATTGCTGCCACATACAGACCAGTTATGGTTGCATGTGATTCTCTTGCCATGTGAATTGCAACATCAAGGCCTCTAAAAGAATTAGAAGAACCATCCAGAGGAACAAGAATTTTTTTTATTTT
>JBOEHF010000050.1:10690-10838 GCA_050633805.1 Candidatus Nitrosopumilus sp. | reverse complement strand
TTTCTCTAAGGAATTGAACTTGGGGTGCTAACTCAGATCCATATGCTGCAGTTGCAATAAGACAACCTCCACCATCTTTTGGTTCTTCAGTTTTTATGACCTGGCAGATTCCATTTACTAATTCAGTTCCAGCTCCACATGTTGGTTC
>JBOEHF010000050.1:0-10592 GCA_050633805.1 Candidatus Nitrosopumilus sp. | reverse complement strand
GGTTCTGGGGTTGGTTCTGGTTGACCAGAGATTACTTGTTCTCCACCAACATAATTTACAGAAACCTTAGACGAGTCTGCCCCATAATTAAATTCAACATTATAATCACCGCTTAAGTTCCAAAGAGGACCACCTACAACAATACTTTTTGAAAAAGTACCATCAGAATTTGGGGTAAGCTGCCCAATTCCTACAATATTATTATCCGGAGACGTTATAATAAAAGTCAGTCCTTTTCCATCGGAAGGAACGTAATCATTAACAGTTCCAGATATTTTTACGGTTGCACCATTTGAGACAATATCCAAATCAGTAGATACAGGTAATGCAGGATTTGGATCACTAGTTGCAAATACAACGTCACTGACACCATATGATAGAATTGAAATTGATAATAGAGTAAATGCTAAGAATCCAGTTAGCTTCATTTTCAATTTGATTCATGGATTGAGGTATTTATGTTTTCAATGAAACAAAAATTGACCAGATTATATTCTAATAATACCTTTTTTGACCAAGTATTCAATTGATTCTACATAGTCTTCATCAGAAATTTGATTATTTGCCCACCATTTTGCATTATTTTTGATCCAATCAGGAATTTTTTGTTCAGAAGTTAAAGTATCCGGTTTGATTATTAATCCTTGATCAATGAAAAATTTGATTCCTTTAATGAATTCAGAATCAGGACTATTATCAGAAGACCATAATTGAGCATTATTTTTGATCCAATCAGGTATGTGAGGATTAGAAACAGTAAAAGAAATTTCATTTACAAAAGAATTATTGTAAGATAATTGAATTTTGTAAATTCCAGGCAAAGAATTCTCATTGATTGAAATTATGGATTTGTAACTTCCATTGCTAGAAAGGGTTGCTGCAAAATTTTGAGCTTGTCCATCAGGAGCAATAATAGATACCGATAATGGAATTCCTCTAAGTTGGTTTTCCATACTTCCAGAGAGGATAATTTCATTAATTTTTCCTGAAACCGGCTTCACAAGATTGTATTCACTAAGTTTTGGAGAACTGTAAAAAGATGAAGATGAGTCTCTCAATAGACTAAAAATATTTGGATTGCCATAACTATCTCTAGAATCATAATATTTTGCATCAAGGCTACCGCCTGCAGTGGAAATCAATTTTGTTCCAGATTTGTCACATATTTGTGAAGGCATTTTGAATACTCCTTCAAAAATTCCGGTACTCGGTCCAGTTTCAATTAGAGTAAATCCGGTAGCAGCTAAACCTCCATGTTCAACTCCATCAATTGTACAACGTTTGTAACGAATATCTTTGAGTTTAATTTCTAATAAAATTGCTCCATCTTTTCCCACTGTATCAACATTAGGAGAAGTTGGATCATTGATAGTTTGATAGATTTCTATTGTATCACTTTTCAAATTTAGATCAGAATCTTTCAGAATCAAAGTCACAGGTTGACCAAATCGAAAAGTTGATGAAGAAGTTGAAACAGTTCCAGAATTTGTAGATACATCAGATTTTGTAGAAGTGATAGTTGATACTCCCACTTCGTCAAAATCAGAATAAGATATAGAAACTCCTTCTTCGTCAATTAATCTATTAGTTATGATAATTTTTATTTCATCATCAATTGTTTGAATTGTTTGAATAAAGTTAGGATCGAGCATAGTTAATTGATTAGTAACTGAATATTCAAAAGTACCTTCAAATGTAGAAGATGTATCGCGAGTTTCTTCTAACTCAAAACGATAGATAGAATTGTTAATGCTTTGAGCATTTTCTAATCCAAAAGAAAAGAAATCAAAAACAATTGGTTGTTCATCCGATTCATCAAAAACAGTTAAGCTGCCTGAAGAATCAAAATCAATTACAAGAAATATGACTCCATTTTTCTTGGAAATGTCAGACACATCAGAGTCATCAATTTGAACAAATCCCTGAGAAGATGAAATATCACCTTTGTCAACTATAGTAATTGGGGTAGGATCAGAAAGAGAATTGAAATAAAGATGAAATGTAGTATCACCAAAATCAGAAATTCCTAAATCATTTTCAAGAGATCTTAAATCATAGTTTATCCAATTTGTACCAGATGTATTTGGTTCAGTTACATCAAGCAAAGTGGAAGATAAGTCAGATGCAGAAATTCCCAAATCAATTGAAATTATCTCATATGAGCCATTTATCAAAGTGTCAATGTGGAGCCTATCAGAGTTGGTATCTGGTACTGATGAATTTGCACCATCGCCTGTAGGCAAAGAAGTGTGAAATAAAACATCTTGAGCATTCTCAAGTGTTACAGGCTTTCCAATTGTAATTGATGGAATAATTGCAGTTGCACGATAGACATCCAAATCATCACGTGAACCGGAGTTAATGTTTTGATCAGGATCAACAAGAATCACAGGGTATTTGTTTCCAGGTTTTAATGATTGAGAAGCATCCCCTATTGTCAAAGTGGGTTCATCTAGAGATACACTAGCTGAAGAAGATCCAGTCAGAACAGAAATAGATTTTTTATCATATGTAATTGAACCTGCTTGACCTCTAGGTGCATCATTTAAAATTCCTAAAGTAGATTGATCATTGTCATCTCCAGAGTCAAAGATACCAGAATTTGGGCCTTCTTCAACTAAAGTGATGATTTCAGAATATGTTACAGTCCCATCAGTTGCAATGTTACTAGGTTGTTCATCATTAGTTTGTAATTCAATTACAGAATTTTGATTTATAGAAAATTTCCCATTGTCTTCAAATCCAATATCTGAAAGATGTGGAACTAAATCTACTAATCCTACATCACCATTTGCTGAATCAGAACCAGAATCATCATATGCTTGATAAAAAACGGAGGGAGTAGAGCCTACATCAAAAGTCCAAGAATCTTCATCAGTTGGATCTTGATTTAGTTGAAAATCACTTAATGATAAAAAAACTTCAGCATTTTTAGGGTAAAGATCTCTATCAATACTCATAGAAATATTTGGAATGTCATCATACTCTAGCAAAACTTGTTGCGATGGTCCACCAGGATTGTATTGTATAGAAACATCATCAAATGAATAAAGTTGTATCAATGGCCAAGCATTAGGATCTAATCCTATTTGACCACTTAGTACGCCGGGATTTGTATTAATTGATTTGGCATTTCTAACAACATTATTCCAATTTGGCTCATCGGGTGATGGGGAACCAGTACACATACTAAACGAAGAAGTACCATTAGTGGAGCCAACAATAGAACGCGGTACTGCAAATCCATCAGTTTCTGTCAAAGAGATTCCTATTGTTGATGATAGTGTATCTCTACTGCAAAAAACTCCAAAATCTAACCCCTCACCAGATTTACCTACTGTAGAATCTGCTTCTTTTGCCTTGTCAACATTAGCAAAATAAGCATACCAACTCCCATCAGTTGCCTGTACCATTCGTAATGATTTCCCATTAATTGTGACATCAGGTTCTCCTTTCCCTTCATCTGTATCACGGAGATTAGGATCAATTACAACTACTTCAATCACCATAGAACCAGAAAAATAATTGTTAAATTTTGAATTTTCAGCAGATACAAACAAGTTAGGGTTACTAGATGCTTCTGCATCAATTATTGGAATTAGCAAGATTATTGAAAAAACTGAAAATATGCTCAAATATTTCATATCCAATATTCCTAAGACCGTATTTCATCACAGATAACATTGTCGGATCAATTCTTCTTAGAAAACGGTAATACACGATTCAAATAATTAGAAATAAGGAAATGTTTGTTCAAAGAACCAGAGTTTTACAGATTTCACTTTTAGCTATTTTTTCAGCATTTTTAGTAGAATTAATTTTTGGTTTAATCTCAAATAGTTTAGCGTTAATTACAGATAGCATTCATGCTTTGTTAGACAGTGTAGTTACACTAGTTTTACTTTTAGCTGCAAGATGGGCAATCAAACCTCCAGATGCAGAACACACGTATGGACATGGAAAAATTGAGTCACTTGGGGGATTAATTGGAGGAATAGCAATATTTCTGATTGCTTGTTTTTTCATTTATGAATCCATCAACAGATTACAAAGTCCACCACCAAGTGTTTTGCCAGGATTGTTTGCAATAATTGGTGGACTGTACACAATTGGAATTGATTTTTTTAGAATCATACTTCTAAGAAGATCTATTAAAAAAATTGGGGGTGCAACTCTCAAAGCAGATTTTTATCATGCATTTATGGATCTTGGATCTACCTTAGTTGCAATCATAGGAATTGTTCTAGTTTCATATGGATTGTATATTGGAGACTTTGTTGCAGCATTAGTTTTGGGAGTATTGTTAGCCATACTTAGCGTCAAACTAGTATACAGAACAGCATTAGATTTGACGGATGTAATATCTCCAGAACTTGTAAAAAATGTTAGAGAAATTGCAACGTCAACTGAGGGTGTAATTGATGCAGGGCCAATACTAATGAGGAAATCAGGCGATACAATTTTTGCTGATGTAACCATTTCGTTAAGAGGAGATACTAGTTTTGATAAAGCTCATGAAATCAGCGATAGAGTAGAGAGAAACATCAAAAATAAAATTTCAAATGCATCAACTACAATACATTTTGAACCTAATTGGAAGGATGTTCCATTAGATGCCAAAATTTCAGATATTGCAAAAAATACTCAGGGGGTCAAAGGAGTTCACAATGTCAGTACGCATAAAACAAGCGGGAGTATATTCTGTAATCTACATGTGATGGTAGATAGAGAAATCAATCTATCATCCGCTCACAAAATTTCTGAAATAATTGAGCAAAAAATTCAAGAACAGATTCCTGAAATTACTCACACTACAATTCATTTAGAACCATTTGTTGAAGTTCCAGAAAATTTCAATATTGAAGATACTGAAGCTGAGGAAAGAATCAAGGCAATACTAGAAAAATATCCAGAGATAAAGAAAATCGGCAGGATACTGTCATTGAAATTTGAGAATATTCTCAAAATAGACATTGACTGTTCATTTAACCAAGATTTGTCAATTGAAAAAGTACATGATTTGACATCTGAAATTGAACATGTTATAAGAGCAGAAATTAAAAATTCTGTGATAACAATTCATCCAGAACCATATTAGACAAAAATACTAGTCATGTACATAACTAGCATTCCCACGGCAAATCCAGATGCCACTGAAGCACTTGAGAGATTATGATCACCTTCATCTCGAATCCATTTCATAATCACAACTATTACCTGAAATATTGCTCCAGATCCAATTGAGAGAAAAATTACCGAAGTGAATGGGGAATATGAAAAACCACCAATCCATGCACCAAAAATAGCAGGAGCACCTGCAATCATTCCCATCATAGCTAGTTTTCCAATCATTAGTTTTCCTTGGGACATTGGAGCTGCTATTGCTATTCCTTCAGTTGTATTATGCAATGCAAATCCTACAATCAAAAATGTACTAAATGCAACAGAGCCTAATCCTACTGCGGCACCAATTGCAAGACCTTCACCAAAGTTGTGTAAACCTATACCAATAGATATCATTAATGCTATTGCAACAGGTTTTGCAAGTTTGGATGAACTAGCTCTTTCAACAAGTTTGTTTCCTGAATAGTATAATCCAAGAAAAGATAGTGTTGCCACTGTAGCAATTAATAATGAACCATTAAAACTTCCTGCTAGACTTTCATTAGAAACTTCTATTGCTTCCTCAATAGAATCAATTGCTAAGAAAAGTAACAATCCTGCAGTTAATGCCAAAAAGAAATGGAATTTTTGTTTGCTTATCTTCTTGATAAAAGGAAGCCACAATAATCCAATCATCACGGGGATAATTCCAACATATGTTCCAATAATTGCAAAAAAGATAGCAAGATCCAAAGAGGGTTCTAATGCAGGAGCTGCTGCTTCAACTTCTTTTTCAAATCGTGTTCCATCTTCAATAGTTATTCCAATAGTATATGGTTCTGCTTCATTCCATTCAAAAGGAATTCTAACAAGAGTTGTTTCGAATCTTTCCAAAAATCTGTCAGGCTCTACGGCTGCTGGTTGAATTCTGTCATTAATGTCAGCCATTGCAACTTCAACTGCAATTGGACCAGTATTTCTGACGGTTGCTTGAATTTCAGAGTCAACGAAATCTACTTTTTCAATAGTTACTTCAGGTAAAGGAATTCCAAAATCTAACAGATCAGCACCAGGGCCAAAAATATAGGCCATCATCAAAATAACAAATACAAATGGAATAATTCCACTTGCAATTACTTTTCCTTTTGAAGAATTATCAAGTTCCATAATCAGAGTCCCGAATATTTTCATCTTGGTTGTCATTTACAAGAAATACTCCAACCCAGCCTTTTTCTGAAAACTCTACTTTATGAGCATGAAATAGATATTTTCCAGGATAATCGTATTCAAATTCCATAATTCCACGCTCAGTTTGAGATAAAGTGATCATATCCGTGTAAAAAGAAGGAACAAGATCAGTGCCTGTTGGATAATATTTGTACAGATTTCCATGAAGATGGAAATTGTTGATGGGATCAAATTCAACCATATTGACAACATAAATTCGAATTAATTCATCAGTGTTGATTTGGATTGGGTGATGTTGGTAGTAAAAAGGAATGGTGTTTGCAGCATAGAAATTATTTTCTGTGTCAAAATCAGTATCTAATCCATTTAACACCATTACCATTTCATCAGCTGGTGGGCGTTCTTGTTTTGGATCAACAATGAATACACCATAAAGACCATGAACAATGTGCTCCTCAAGAGGCATTACATGGCAATGATATGGATGAACACCAACAGGCCCGGCTGTAAATTCATAAACAAATTGTCCGCCATTTCCTCCTACTGGTTCAAAAACACCATCCATTCCAGCAGGATGGATTCCATGGAAATGAATCGTATGTTCTTTTGAACCGTTGTTGATGAATTTAATTCGAAGCAGGTCTCCTTCAGTAGCTCTAATTGTAGGACCTGGAACAGTTCCATTAAAAGTCCATACATTATAAAATACACCAGGAGAAACTTCCATAATTTTATCATCCTCAGCAACAATTGTGAATTCTCTTAGAACGGTGCCATCAGATAATTTTGAAATTTTGCCATAGTTGAATTCTCGTAGATATTCCATTGGATCAAATTCAACTGTTGATACAGTATACAGAGGATCAATTATCTCTCCTGTTGTTTGGACTATAGCTCCAGAATGAGTAACAAATGTTTTGGGTTCAGACTGAGCATCAGAAAATGTTGGAAAAAATGCAACTATAGAAAATCCAACAACGACTGAAAGCAACGAAACCATCACAGTTGAACGGCCAATCTTCAATATGTGAGAAAACACCAAATTCATTATTTAAATTTACCATAAGCTAATTTTTTTAGCCCAATCTAACTTTAGTTCATCATTTCAATAAATTTGGAAAAAATTAGGTTTAAACTAAAGAAAATCAGCCCATAGCTGTGCAAAAATCAGGAATAGGTCTAGTAATTTTTGGAGTATTAATTGTGGCAGGGCTAGGAATCTCAGTAATAGAAAATCAAATTACATTAGGAGGAATTAATCAAGGGAATGGAAAAGTAAGTTCAACAGACACAGTAACTATTTCAGTAGACATTGATAAAGAAACAACACCTGTTGGAGTTTTTGCAGTTCAAGTAATGGAATTTAAAGAAAATACAATATCTGCAAAAATCTTAGATCCTTCAAATATTGAAATAATATCCCAAAAAGTTAATGAAGAAACTCTTGAAGAAGAATTCGACATCTTTGATTCAGGAACTTATCAATTAATTATCGAGAGTTCTGATGAAGATGAAATTTTTGTAACAGGTGCAATAGGACCGCTTCCAGATGCAGAGATGAAAATAATTCTTTCATCCATCTCCCTATCTGTTCTAATTATCGGAATGATAGGACTGTTAGTAATTGGAATTTTTGAAATTAAAAATAAAAAAAGATCAGTTTAGGTAGCTATCCATTTTTTCCAAACCATTAATTGTTGCATCAAAATTATCACTATTTTCAACAATGCTTGTCAATTTCTCAGAGTTTGCCTCTAGAACACATTTACCATCATCAGAAGTTTTCAAGATAAATCCATGTTCAATCAAATAAGACAGTCTATCAAGTACTTCAGATTCAGAAATTGATGATTGTTCAGCCAAAAATGAGCATTCTTTTGCGCCATCTTCAAGTTCTGCCAAAATAGAAGCAGTAATAGGATCAAACATGCAATCTATTATTTTTTCATGATTAAATGCATCACTCATTATAAAATGGAAAAATTTTGAAAGTTATAACTTTTTGAAAAGAATAATCCAATAGGATAATTAAGAAATAGATCTTAGAGAAATCATGCAAAAACTCTGCACTAAAGACCCATCAGGCAAAGGAATCCACTGTTATTGCGTAGATATTGATCCTCAACGAGGGGTAAAAAAATGCTGCAAATGCAATCAATGGAACGTCCAAGGAAATGACTGGACTAGTGATGAAGACTTTAGATAATCCAGTCCAAGAATTTATCAATTTTAGGCATGATCTTTATGCCTCAGTCGCCAAATATTTGAAAATCATCTAATTTGATGCCTAGCATGGTTTTTATCGGGGATTCTTTGAATTTTTGAATACTTGAGCGCACAAGAATATAGACACATTGTCAGAATTGTAGGAAACGATATTCATGGAGAGAAGAAAGTGGTCATCGGCTTAACCCAGATCAAAGGTCTTGGCTACAACTTTGCAACTGCCATTCTTGATACTCTAAAAATTAACCCAAATTCAAATATCGGCAATCTAACAGATGAAAACGTTCAAGCAATTGAAAAATTAATTACAGATCCTATTGCAAGCAACTTCCCAACTTGGTTCCTTAACAGAAGAAAGGATATTGAAACAGGTAAAGATATGCATTTGTTAACATCAGATATTCCATTTACATTAAGAAATGATATTGAAAGAGAAAGAATTACGGCAAGTTGGAGAGGCTATCGTCATTTAAGTGGTCTTAAAGTTAGAGGACAAAGAACAAGGTGTACAGGTAGAAAAGGCGGTGCAGTTGGTGTCGCCAAAGGCGGACTAGCAGCTCCAGTTAAGAAAGGTGGAGCAGGTGCTCCAGCAGCTCCAGATAGTGCAGTAGCAGAAACTCCAGCTCCAGCAGCGGAGAAAAAAGAATAGGTGTTTTGAATGGGAGACCCAAAATATCCACGTAAGGTATGGAGAAAACCAAAAAGACCTCTTAATTATGAATTAAAAATGGATGAGCTTAAAACTCTCGGTACATTTGGATTGAGAACTAAAAGGGAATTATGGAAAGCTCATACAGAATTATCAAGAGTAAGACAACAAGCAAGATCTTTACTTTCTTTAAGACAAGAAGTTAGAGCAGAAAAAGAACCAATCTTGATGAATTCTCTTGCAAGAATTGGATTAGTTAGCAGCGATGCAACATTAGATGATGTACTAAATCTAAATGCAACTGATTTGTTATCAAGAAGACTACAAACTATTGTAACAAAGAAACTTGGATTCAAAACACCATATCAAGCAAGACAAGCGGTGATTCATGGTCACATTATGATTGGCGAAAGAAAAGTAGACATTCCATCTTATACAGTGACAGTCGAAGAAGAAGACAGTGTTCATTTTGCACCAGAATCAAAAATTCCTGAAATACTAGAGAAGACAAAGAAAGATGAAACAGTTGTTGAAGTTTCTGAAGAAACATCAGAAGATTCTGAAACCCCAAAAGAAACAGTTGTTGAAAAAGCACCTGAGGCTTCTACAGAAGCCCCAAAAGATGAAACTCCAACAGAATAATCAAAAAAATAGGCTTATCAGTAAAGAACCCAAATTATCAAAGAGAATCATAATGTGTTCAATTATTAGATACTAAAATGAAATAGCATGAATATTGGATTGAGATACCAAAGATTGACGATGTATTGTGTCCAATTTCAGAAATAATTCCAATTCAGCTATTGTCATACTTTGCAGCACTTGAAAAAAAATACTGATCCAGATTACCCCAGAAATTTAGCAAAATCAGTCACTGTGAAGTAAACAATCTGTGATATTCTTTTTCGGTAATCTCTAAAAATTTTGTAGAATCATTTCCTGTTTTAATCATTGAGGAGATTATGGTTCCACCAGCACCCACCCCTTCTTTTGCAAATCCTTCAGAAAATGCCTTTAAGCCAGGATATTGGGAATTTTCCAATCCTGGATTTACCGATATTGCAGGAATATCAGAAATTTCTTTTACCAGATTAACGAAATTTGCACTATCATCATCTGTAATGTAAGAAGTAGTTCCTATTGCAGTTTTTTCTTCATTAAATCCAATTTTTGATGCAAATGCCAAAACAGCAGCCATTTGAGTTCCACCAGCTAGCAGGACATTAGATACACTTGATGCGGAACTCAACATTCCTGCAACAAAAGGTATCATTGGATCACCAACTTTTGCTACAATGCTGAATGGGTGTTCAGAATCTATTCTGTCTAGTGCAGAATCAACAATTTGATTTTTTAGTTCAATAGGGTTGTTTGGAATACTAGAACTAACTTTGGCATCAAAGTCTAATGCTTTTAGTACTGCCAG
>JBOEHF010000049.1:6224-10434 GCA_050633805.1 Candidatus Nitrosopumilus sp. | reverse complement strand
CCTGCATTGTTCTTTACCCAAGAGGGTACTTCAGCATATGCAATTGATGCTGTTGAAGTTATGAGTAGAAGTGCTGCGATTGCGGTAATTTCTGTTTTCATTATCAATTTTTTGCATTCATGATATTTAAGCTAGTGCTAAATAATTAACTAGTGGTAACATTTCATTTTCAGCAGGAAAAATCCTAGTGCCAAAATTTAAAAAAAGAGAATTTGCTTATATGCAAATTGAAATGAACTTGAAAAGTGAATGAAGATACAATAAGTTCAGAGATTCAAGTTATTTCGGAAAATAATGTAAGAGAATATGTATTTGAAAGATTTGAAGATGTCAAAAATTCCAATAAAATCAAAAATTTGGTTTCATTTCAAGCTATGAACAAATACATGATCATGGCACATGATCAAGTAGAGTTAAAGATATTAGGCAACATTGTCGCAAGTAATAAAAAAAATCAATTATCAAGTATTTTAGAAGAGTATGATAGGCATCTAAGAAAATCATTTCAAAGTGAGCCAACCGTAAAAAAACATAGTAATGTAATCATGCATATTTTTGGCTATTTTTCTAATAATTTCAGTCAACAAGAAAAAGAGAGATTTTTTGAATTATTAAATAAATTCAAAGGTGAAGAAATTACAATTGGAGAAATTCTTTCTGAAATCAATCCAATAATATATCGATTCAATAATACATATCTTGCAAGTCAGACGTATTTTTTATTATATTCAAACCCACAACCAGGAAATCTGTTTAAGGCACTATCAGGATAACTTAAAAGAAATCAGAAATTGTTTTTTGTCGGATTAATTCTATAATGTTTCCATGTAAAAGCCATTCAGATTTACTGATACTCATTTTACTTGATGCCAAAGATAAGGCATCCTCAAAATTATCAGCAACAATTGGAGTTTGAGTCATAGCCTCTCGTACACCCTCTCTGACTTGCCATACACCTACAGGGATAGCATATTCTGGACGAATTTCACGCAAGATAACAACTCCTGCCTGCATCTTCTTATCTTTAAGATACTCTAAAACACCTAATTTTGCTGCAAAATAGGCACCGGCAATAGCAGGAGGATGATCAATTCCTCGAGCATCTTCATAATCAGAACCAAATCCCAAAACACCATTAGAATACCATGCTTCAGTCATTTCATAGACCCATCTATGTGGAAACAATACAATAGTGAAAATATTTCCCAGATGTTCATATGAAAAGACTCTATGAGAATCAATCAAGTTGTAATCTAGGATATCTTCAGTAAGGGATTTACAAATAATATCGTCAGTTGCAGTAATACTCCATTTGGTAGGAACTAATTTTCTTTTATGTCCCAGCATTCCAATACTAAAACACTTTTGGATTTGAGAGATTTCAATTCCAGAATTATATAATTTTAAAACAGCATCTTGGGCTTTAAGATCCTTGTCATAGTATGTTTTTTCAATAGATTTTACTGAAGATGTTCCAGAAAATTTGGCAGATTTTATTTCCCCAATTGGACCAAAAGGGGCACTTTCTCCATCTAATGAAATTTTTGGAGAAGTAGCTTTTTGAAAAAGTAGATCAGTGTCAATAGGTTTTGATGACATTGCAACTTCTTGAAGATTTTCAATATAACGTCCTTCAGTTTGGTCTATGGGAATTTTTTGTATTCCTCTTACTAGATTAAGTCTGAAATTCACAATCTCCTCTAATGATCTTCCTTTCCATTTTTCAGGACTGTCAAGTAAACTAGTATGACCGTGAATTGGAGGAACCATAGGACCAACAAAGACTTTAGGATAGTCATAAGAACCAACAAAAACAGATGGAGGACTAGTACCATTTACAGAGTCAGATGAAAACAAGTTACCGTGTTTTGAAAGAGATTCATGCCATTTAGATAAAATAGCACGACGAATATTTTGAGAGTCCGAAGACATGATTTTTGTGCCTAAAATGAGCCTATTAACTTGACTAATAAGAAAAATTGATGATTTGTGAACGTATGGTGTTTAAGTAATTGTGTAGAAGGAAAGCCATGACAATAAACAGAATTGTATCATTTTTGCCTAGTGCTACTGAATTGATCTATGAGTTAGATAAACAAGATAAACTATTTGGAGTTACACATGAATGTAAATATCCAAAAGATGCAGAGAACAAACCCAGAGTAATTAACACTGTAATTGATTCTGAAAAATTAACTAGTAAAGAAATTGATTCGACAACTTGCAAGTTATTGAATGAAGGAAAAGATATTTTTGTGTTAGATGAAGAAAATTTAAAAAAAGCTAATCCAGATTTGATCATATCACAAGAAACTTGTGAAGTATGTGCTGCATATACAAATCAGGTCAATAAAGCAGTGAAAATTTTAGAAGAAAAACCAACCCTGCATTCAATGGATCCTCACAATATGAATGAAATCATAGAATCAGTGATCAAAATAGGGGAAATTCTAGAATGTGATGAAAAAGCCAAAAACATTGCAACATCACTTGAAAAAAGAATTTCAAACATAATGAAATTCAATATTAAGGAAAGACCAAGAGTATTAGCAATTGAATGGATTGAGCCATTTTTTACTGCAGGCCATTGGGTTCCAGAAATGATTGAAATTGCAGGAGGTGAAAACATGATTAGTAAAACAGGGGAGCATTCAAGAAGATTAGACATCAAAGAAATTATTGAATCAAATCCAGACATCATAATCTTAATGCCATGTGGTTTTGATACTCAAAGGACAATGAAAGAATATTTTAAAATTCTAAAAAATAACAAAACATGGAATTCAATAAATGCTGTAAAAAAGGATAAAATTTTTGCAGTAGATGCCAATTCATTTTTTAGCAAACCAAGCATCAGAACGGTGGAGGGGGTAGAGATTCTTGCAAAAATAATCCAACCTGAAAAATTTAATGATTTGAGAGTGCCAGACAAATCATTTGCCCATATTAGAAATTGACAAGATACAGGCTCAAATTACTGATTGCCGCAGAACATAACATCCTATCAGACATCCCCAATTTTGGAAATAATTTTACATTTTTAGAATTTTGCAATTTTTTCCTACTTGATCCAGTTACAGTGTATCCACGGGAAGAAAGTAAGGATATCAATCTAGACCCAATAAATCCAGTGGATCCAGTAACCATTATAGAAAAAGGGGAGGATTGGGCAAACACGTCACCGGACAAAATTTGGCCCAATATTATCTCAATGCCCCCAATTGTTTTTCTTTTTGTTGTTTGGCCATCATAGCAAGCAGAACCACTACAGAACCAAAAATCAGCCACAAATATCCACCTGAAGTATAAGCACTGGGTAGATCCTTCTCAATCACAGGCGCAATTAAAAATCCCACACCAAGAGAAACTATTGCTATTCCAGCAGATAAAATCATTTTATCCATTCAGATGAACCCCCTTTGATAACAAATCAGAAGAATTTCCATTTTGTTACAGGATTTGCGGTTCATGGACAAATTTTTGCAATCATATTATTTAACTAGTGATAATTCTTCTAGATAGTGCTAAAAATGGACATGATATTTTGCTTGCATAGTAAAAAAGACAAAAATATCAGATAATTTAGCACTATAATTTTTAATTAGCACCAGTTAAATACCATATACGTAGATCTTCAACATGGTATACATCAGAGCAAAAAAAGTGAAATCTGATCAATACCTGTACTTAGTAAAAAGTGTCTGGGATTCAAAAAAAAGTACTTCCAAACAAGAAATTGTCAAGTATCTTGGAAAGGCATCAGACGTAGTAAAGGACGACATCCCAGTGGAATATAGAAATGACCCAAAAGTATTATCAGTTCTTGCATCATACAATCCAAAAGACATTAAAAAAAGAGAAGAAGCTTCCAAAAAATCCAAACAGCAGATATACAAAAGATTGACTGAAGGAAACATAGAGGATTGTGTAAAAATATATGAAGATTATGTTAAAATTTTTAATGCTGCAGATTTCTTTGACAAAATCTTAAAACCAGTCATGCATGATATTGGAGAGCATTGGGCAAATAATAAAATAAGTATCGCAACAGAACATGTTGCAAGTAATATCGCTCAAACATTAGTTAAGATAATCATGGACAGAGTATCAACAACAGCAAAAAAGAAAAAGATTTTGATTTGTGTTCCACTTGGAGAAGAACATCACTTAGGATGTGATGTATTAGAAACATATCTTTCAATAAAAGGAT
>JBOEHF010000049.1:0-6217 GCA_050633805.1 Candidatus Nitrosopumilus sp. | reverse complement strand
GTATCCATCACCCTACCAGATAACATTTCTGCAGGGCAAAGACTAGTAAGAAAAATCAGGGAAGAACACTCCATCCCAATTTTGGTTGGAGGATATGCAATGCAGTCTGAAAAAATTCCAAAATTCGATGCCAAAGTAATCGTTAATTCAAACTTGGAAGAAATCCCAAAGATGATAAGAGCAGCATAGTTAGGATTTCAAAAATGATTCAATTTTAGGACAACAAAGTATCGAACTATGTGCTGCCGAATCAGTTCCAATGCCATAACTGATTGTAGAATCACCTACAAAAAACAGACCATCTATTCCAGTTATTTGGTGAGGCATCTTTGATTTCCAGACTTTGCCAGGCTCTTTTACAACAGATTCGACTAATTTCCAAGCCATAGGTCGCTCCCAAATTAACGAAGCCTCAAAATCAGGATAAATTTCAGAGATTTCTTTTTTCATTTTTGCCACAATGTTTTTGATCTTTTCAGGATTTTCCGTATTTTCTGGGAGGACAGGAGTTCCAGCAATGATCAGATGCTCTCCAGGAGGAGACACAGAGGGAGTGATGTTAGAAATGAAAAAGATTCCTTTTGTCGTATAACTATCACCAACTGGGAATACCACTTGGCGAGAATCAATTTTAGATTTTAGTGCAAAATGAACTTCGACGACAGAAGTAGTTTTGTTTAATTTGTCTATCTTTTGGATAAATTCAGAAGGAATAATATTTTTGTCAAACAATTGATTTAATGCCGAATATGCAGGATATGAAACAACTACGCAATTTGTAGAAATAAATTCATGATCGCCAGCAAGATTTCTAACAATCACACCCGTAACCTTGGAGTTCTCAACAACAATCTTTTTGACAGATTGTCTAGTGTGAATCACTCCATTTTTTTCCAATACAAAATCAGATAAAACATTGCATATCGAATCATACCCACCATTGTCAGGATATGCAAATTCGCTAGTACCACCTTTGAAAGGATTTGCTCTAATTATCGTCCTAGCAAATTCCCCCAAGGATATATGATTAGCTGTGTCTGCAAATGCAAGCATGCAAACAGCCTCAAAAAAGGCATTTGTGTCAGAATCTAAATTTTGAGTAATTTGTGTAAGAGGAGTATCATCCCAAGATTCGCTTTTCGGTATTGAAGAAAAAGCAAGAGGTAGCAGTATCCTGAGAAGATTAACCCTGCTCTTAAATGGCAACAAGGACAGTTTTAACAAATCCAGCATTCCTTTCGGATACACATGAAACCCATCAGAAGAATGAAATGCGATATCATCTACTTTTGCTAGTTTTAGTTTTGATTCGATCTTTAATTTTTTTAAGATTTGAAAGATTGCAGATTTTTTGTAAAATGGCATTACATGAAAGCCATTATCCAAAATGTGATTCCTAAATTCAACAGAGGCAGTTCTGCCACCCAATTTTGAAGATTTTTCAAGAATTTGAACCTGGTAGCCTGAATTTGAGAGCAGTGCAGCAGTAGTCAACCCACCTACACCAGCACCAATAACAACTATTGGGGAAGACATGTATAAAATCCCACAAAGGATTATTTATACAAGTGCCAATAATATTTCATAGTGCTAACTAGGATACAAGAAATTTATTTTTAGAGGAAGATTCAGCAGAAATAAGAAATTCGTTCATCACATGACTCATTTTTTTGGCAAGAATGGCATGAACAAAAGGAATTAATTTTAAAATTCCATTAATTTCTAAATTTACTAAGATGGTAATTTTTGTACCATCAGAAGAAAATTCATAGTTTTCAATAAAAGAAGTATTTTTGAGAGGTCCAGATAAAATAAAGACACCATGAATATTAGGTTCTAAAACAATATGCTTTGTTTTTACATCAAGAGTCTTTCCAAGAAAAGAAATTTTTTCCATAACAATTTGTTCAGAATTATTTTCTTCCAAAATATTCAAAGATTTGAAATAGTTTGGCATGACTCTGTGAAAATTCTTTACGTTTGTACTAATTTTAAATAATTCATCTCTATTCAAAGTGCTTTTTCTAACAAGATCAAATGATTTCATCAGGCAGTCCCAATTCCTAAATATTCTGATAGATTGGTTTTTGAAATAGTCAGCGTGTCGTCCCATTTTTTTATTTCATCATACACTTTTACGATAGATTGTTTTACACTAGAACTTTTTACGGGATCAGTCATAGGCAATAGACGTATTGTAGTTTTTTGTAAAGTTGTAGAAATCTGAATAAAAAATTCTTGATGTCTCTCATCAATTACAACCGCAGGCAATAATGCATTCAATCCATTTTTTTCTACATAAATTGTAGATATTCGAATTAAAGGAGATTTTTGTAAAACGGGGCTAAAAAAATTTGCAAATTCAAAGAGATTAATTTTTCTATCCAAAACCACATGAGGCATCTCAAATACAATTTTTCATAAATCATATTTATAAAAAATTAATAATTATCCCTAGTGCCAACATCCCCATATTTTATTGAAAAATAAGTTCATTTTAGCACTAGATTAAAAAATTTTTCCGCCTTAAATAATTTGAAAACACAGATCAGATATGATGGTAGAATTAGTTCATCAAAAAAATTGTAAAAAAAAGATAATGATTACTGATGTTCATACGGGGGAAATTGCCTGTGGCAATTGTGGTTCTGTTTCAACTGAAAAATTAATCGACATCACTGCAGAAACTACTGGCCTAAGTGGAGAAGAGTATCAAAATAATTCCAGAGTAGGAATGAAAACTTCATTGAAAATGGCAGACAGAGGCTTATCTACAATAATGGAATCACAAGACAAAGATTCAACAGGCAAATCACTTTCAAATGAAAATCGTAGAATGTTTTATCGATTAAGAATGTGGGACAGAAATAGTCGTTCTGCAATTTCTGTGAAGTCATTTCAAAAGGCATTTACATTATTGGATGGGATTAGCTCAAAATTGGCTTTGCCTGAATCAGTTGTTGAAGAAACGGCATACTTGTTTAGAAAAATTGCTGCAAAAAAAATCCTTGCAGGAAGATCAACTACAGCAATGTTATGTGCAACTGTATATGCTACTTGTAGACTAACAAACACCCCAAGAACACTACAAGATGTTGCAAATGCAGGGAATATCAAGAAAAAAAACATACAAAGGATTTACAGATTTCTTGTAAAAGAATTAGATTTACGTCCTGATGCATATACTCCAACAGAATTTGTAAACAGAATTGCTAAAGCAGCAGGTATTTCAGAAAGAACAGAAAGAGTCGCATTCAAAATTTTGGATTTATGCATAAAGAAAAATGTATCAACTAGTAAAAATCCAATGTCCATGGCTGCTGCGGCAATTAATTTAGCAGTAGTCAAAAATCATGAAAAAATCACGCAATTAAAAATTTCAGAGGCATCAGGAATAAGTGCAGTAACCATCAGAGACCGCTCCAAAGAAATCAAAGAAAAACTAGGGGGTGAAATTGATGGGTAGAACATGCAGAGGGATTTGTCAGATGCACAAGGCAGAATCAGTTCCAAACAAAATCAGGTATGAAATTGGCCAGAAAAGATGTACTTTTTGCGGGATTTTTTTGAAAGTTGATGAAACAAGATGTATTTGTTGCAAGGCAGTGTTAAGAACAAAACCAAGAAGTAAAAAACGACAATAGTTATTTTTTTGCGGCACTTACAAGAGATACGACATCTCTATCTCTTAGCTGGTAATCTGCAGGCAATCTCAAATTATATCGCAAATCCTTTCCGTAAAGGAGTCCTTTTGTCAAATCAGTATGGATTTCTTTTGCAAGGTCACTAATTGTCGCACCATCTTTTAACAGAATCAGATCAGGCAATACCCTACCATTCTTATCGGCCATATTTGACTCATCAGCCACAGGGTAAATCGAATTCATCTTTAGAAGCTTGAACACTGCAACATTGATTGCAAATTGAACGCCAGTCCTCATGTATTCCCCCATGATTTCACGTTTAATGAAATCTAATGCATTGTTTTGTTTTTCATTTAATTCATCAGATTTTATTATTTCAAAAGTTTCAGAACCGGGAGAATATTTTATCAATCCCTTTTGTTCTGCACGTCTAAGAACAAATTCGCTGTCACCACTTACAGGGATTACAATAGAGTCATTATATCGCTCTCTTAATCTTGCAAAGTTTTTGTCTGCACCTTCAACATCGACTTTATTTGCAACAATCAATGTTGGCTTTGAGGTTTTTCGTAGATGAGATGCAAACTTTTTACTATCATCCATGTTAAAATCATCAAAGTTTTTTTCTTCAAGATTAGTTGCCTGAAAGGTATCTTTAACATGAGTTTTAGAAACACCAATTCCACGATAAAGATCAGTTATAGCATCCAAAACATCTGTACCAGATTGAATCAACTTTGAAACTTTGTCTCGATTTCCTTCCAAAATTTTCAGATACCACATGATCAATTCTTCTTCAATGTCTGCAAAATCAGATATTGGATCTCCTTTTCCAGCCTCAGTTATTTTTCCTGTTGAGTCAATTCCCCCTGAAGCGTCTACCACATGTAGTAATGCATCGGATTGAGCGGCAATTGATAAAAATTGATTGCCCAATCCTTTTCCTTTCCAAGCATCTTTAATCAAACCAGGTAAGTCGATTAATTCTATTGGGATATATCGCCATCCATCAAGACATTTAGAATTATTGGGGTTATCTTGAACTTTAAACTCCGGATGAACACATAATGTAATTGCATGTGCGATTCCAGATACAGGGGATTTTGTAGTAAACGGGTATGATGAAATTTCTTCAGAAGACAGGGTTGCAGAATTGAAAAAAGTTGTTTTGCCAGTGTTAGTTTTACCAATTAAACCAATCTTGATAGGCATGAGATGATTAGCAGTCCAGAATATTTATCTCTGCCTAGCATTCAGAGGATTTTTTGTTTTTTATTTTACCTAGTGTTTCATTCAATTCTTTAATTGCCCATTCAATATCAGAGATATCTTCATCTGAAAGTGAAGATTTCCATTTATCTAAAACGCCATTTGTAATTTCAGAGCAGTTGTAAATCAGATTCCAATAGGGATGATGTTCAGCAGTAGTGTATGCAAGTTCTGTCACATCATTGAGACCATTTTGAGCTCTTGCCAATGAAGAAATTTTTTCGCCAAATATTTTTACAATGTCATTTTCAAGATCTTTTTCTATTTTTAGAGGAACATTTTGTTTCTCATACTTCTTAACAAAATCCAACAAGTCATGATAAAAATTTTCAAAATCAGTCATTGTGATAATCTCTGATGTTCAGCCAACATGCATCGATTGAAAATCACTTTAATTCCGGCTTTTTTTGCCAAATCTTCAGCTTCAGAATTATGAATTCCTTGTTGAAGCCAAATTACCTTAGGTTTTTTCTTTATAGCTTCTTCAATAACAGGCAACACTTGATCAGAGGGTCTGAAAACATCCACGATGTCAATGCCCTCATCAATTTCAGAAATAGAATTATAGCATTTTTTACCCAGTATTTCGTCAGTGGTAGGATTTACAGGTGTAATGTCATATCCGTTTTCAGAGAGATATTTAGGCACATAGTGAGCAGCTTTTGAGGAATTTTTTGACATTCCAACCACAGCTACCTTGTTTAAGGATAAAATTTCACGAATTTGTTCATCGGATGTAGGATCCTGTTCCATAATTAGCAATCATTGATGCAGAATATAATTTTTGAAGTAAAAGTAGAAAACAAAGAATTTTTTACCAGTTATCAAAATCAGATAATATGGAATCTGAACCAAAAGATCTCATTGTACTAGGAGCCATAAAACATGGAGCAAAAAAGTTTGAGAAAATACAAAAAATGACCCAGATTGAACCTGAGGAATTGAATTCAATCCTAGAGCAATTAGAAAAAAGAGGATTTATTCAAACTGAGCAAAAAAAAGGGTGGTTTGGAATGAAAATAGAAATCAAACCTACCGATAAAGGCTCCAAAGAAGTAGATGAGAGGGTTCACGAGTTACAAGCAAAATGGAGCCAGATGTCATTACTATACAAATCTGGAGACAAAGAGAAATTAAAAGAAGAGATGGAAAACAACAAATCATTTCTTCCAACAATGATGTTTTTTGGGATTATGGATATGATGATGTTTTCAATGATGTTCAGCATGATGGGAATGGCAATGTCAGATTATGTTCCAGCTGAGAGCATGCCGGATACGGGTGATGGCGGAATGGATGATGGC
>JBOEHF010000048.1:0-3088 GCA_050633805.1 Candidatus Nitrosopumilus sp. | reverse complement strand
CTGCTTCAAGAACGGTTATCCCGTACGTATCTGAAATTTCCTTTTCGATTTTCTTGTATACCGCAACACCTAGGTCTTGTTCTAATACGTCCCGAAAGCCTTTGGCTACTATTCTATCTAGGGAATTCATTTACGTTGTATTGCATAATATCAAATTAAAGAATATTGTTTCTAAGAAATAGTACTATAATTCTAATTATTAGGAATTAATAAATACTATAATATGTATGGTATTTTATGACAAACAAATCTTCCATGGTAGTTGCATTTGCAACAGTAATTGCCCTGAGTCTTATTGCGACGACTGCGTTTGTTACCGCAGAATCAGGAGACGATGCTTCTGCAACAGAAAAAAAGAAGCCTACTGCACCAAGATATTCAGAGATTTGTGCACACGGACACAATGGCTTTGCTTGTGATACCCCTCAATACAAAAAAGACATCAAAGATCTTCAAGAAAGGGTAAGTGTTCTAGAAAAACTTGCATCAAAACCATGACCTCTTCTTTTTTGTTACATATTGACGTGGAACTTATTTTTTGAAAAAAACAGTAGAAATGATAATTAATTCTATGAAAAGACTAGACGCATGCCTGCAAAAGGAAAAGTTAGCATAGGTTGGCAGGTTGTTTTTGCAATAATATCCCCTGTCAATTTGTGGGCATTTTACAGAATCAAGAAACTTAGATTGTATGCATTGTATGTGATGGTCCCTTCAACAGTCATCGGTTCTATTGCTGTTGTAGGAGTATTCTATGAAATGAACGATCCTGAGATGGGTTTTGATGATGACGGAAACAGATACCCAGAACCTACACTCCCTCCACATATGACTCCGATAGAGCCACAGGTTGGAAAATTCAACACAGGGGCATACATGATTCTCAACATAGTTGCATCAATTGGCTTGACAGTATTCTCAGTTTATCTGATTGTTAAATGGTCAAGACGGTGGAATGAACAGTTCTCATGATGGCATTGAACAGAAATATTCCCCACATTTTTAGCTAAAAAAATGAACGGCAAGACTGCAAAGATAATCTGTTCTACAGTTACGGGTTCTCATCTTTTCTTGCTGAGTACTATCTTTATGGTGGGGGAAGGAATTCTTTTTGGTCACAGGCATTTTGATGATGTGATTAGAATCTTTGCAGGAATAGAGATCATACTTTCATCTGTATCTCTTTTTTTAATTTTTAAAGAAAAACAAATTGGCTATGTCCTGTTAACAGTATCTGTTTTAAGCACATACATAATCCAATTCGGACATCGTATGCTCTGGTGGCCATGTGAGTATTGTAATCTATGAATTCCAGATCTAATGTATGTACAAATCAGTTTTCATTTTCCATTTCTTAAACTGGAATTATCTAAACCACGAATACCATCTAGGTTCAGGATGGCAGACAGTTGCACATGCATAATTGTTAGGTGCATCTGGAGGTATGATACATGGTCTGCATACGGTATCATTCAATGACCAGAGAACAAATGCAGTAAAAGAAAGAACCGCCATCAACACAATGTGTTTAGTCTTCATTTTCTCATGTCTCTCATACCACCATTGTATCGTTTCCTATGGATGATAAAGCCCGCAATGGTTGTAATGATTCCCACAGTTGCCAAAATTATCATGTAGATTAGTTCATAATCATAATCGACTACAGGATCCAAATCGGGAGCCATCTTTTTGTCTGGATATGGATCCCCCCATTTCACATTCGTGTCTGTATTTTCATTTTCAGAGTTTGCCACACAAATGCCGTCTTGAAGTGTTGTTCCAGGACCACAATTCCCATTCTCAGGAATGTCTTGTTCTGGTTCAGATTCTGGAAGAGGAGCGCCAAATCCGTCTCGGTCTAGCATCTCACAGTCTTCATTATTGTAATAAACATCATCATCCCACCATTCCAAGAAAATATCCTCTTTACCGTCATCACAGTGCTCCTTGACTTGCTCAAACGTATTTGGCGACTCTTCAATATTCTTTTTGCATTTTCCAAAATCATGTTTAGGATTTGCATTGCAAGTGGGAAGATCCTTGTTCATTTCTTCCAGAGTAATGCATACTCCGTCAGACAATCCGTAACCTTCCTTGCAAGGATTCACATATTCTGGGTTGGCAGAATAATAGTTGCCATCCTCAGGTCCAGGTTCCCACATGTAGTCCGACGGAGGAGAAGTCAGTTTGGTAGTACATTGGTTTGTCTGGCCATTTGTGACGAATACCTTGTAGGTTTCCCCAACCTTGTAATCCACATCTACTGATGAACTCATGATTGCGTCATTTCCAAGAAATACCAGTTCAGAATTTTCTAAAATGAATCTTGGAGAATCTACTTCCCCTTTGATTACATCATGAACGAAGAAAGTGACTCTTTGCGGGCCATCATAATTATCAAGACGGGTCACGGTTCCTGTAAATGCTGATTCAGATTCTGCCAATACTGCATTCCAGTTAATTTCGTCTTCTGCAATGCAGCTTGCATAAGCTTGATCAAACCATGCAAATGGAGATACAAGTGCTGCAATAACAATTATTGTAAAAACTCTAGTTTTCATTTCTTATCTCCAATCATCAACTTTTTCCTGCGCTTCAGACCAATCATCTATAAAATTACAGTTTGAGATCTTTGATTCTGCGAATACCTTATTTTCATTATTCTGATATGCTTCTCCTGTAGAATGTCTTTCAATAAGTTCAGAACACGACATTCCGTGTATTTCCTGATATTCTTGGGAAGCAGACTTGTAATTTGGATTTGATATCCAAGAACAAGAATCCATGTTAATTGTATGGGTTCCATTGTCATATACTCTATAAGCTGAAAATGCGTTTGGTTTTAAGCCCGTTGTGCAGACATATGTTATTGTAAGAAGATCATCTGATTGCCTATACAGATATGCAGGAATTACTAATGTCATCATAATTAACGAAATTCCGATAACTGAAATTATTATCAGGAACTTAGCCTTCATTTCCTAGTCAAACCCCATTCATAACAGCCTTCTCTTGCCCATGACTCATCTGCAAACTCACTGGTATGGCAATAGGTACTGTCAAAAGATGCAAACTCATGTTCCACCAG
>JBOEHF010000047.1:0-1074 GCA_050633805.1 Candidatus Nitrosopumilus sp. | reverse complement strand
GCAACATCACTTACATTTGAAATCCCTCCACTTGCAATGATGTTAGCATTTGGCAAACTACACGCTTGTTCTAAAAATTCTAAATCAGGCCCTTCCAGTGTACCATCACGACTAACATTAGTTAGCAAAAATTCAGTAAACCCCATTTCAAGGAATTCTTTGATAGATGGGATTAGTTTAATTCCAGTGCCTTTTTGCCAACCATGAATTACAATTTCTCCATCTTTATGATCAACTGAAATTATGATTTTCTCAGATCCAAGTTTAGATAATAATGATTTTAGAAGAGGCTTATCTTTGAAAGCCAAAGTCCCCAATACTATTCGTTTTGATAGTTTTGCCATTTCCAATACTAGCGATTCATTTCGTAAACCACCAGCGACTTCAACTGGAATAGATATTGAATCAAGGATTTTTTTAACTACATCAAGATTAGAGCCGATTCCAAGTGTGGCATCCAAGTCGACCAAATGGAGAATATCAGCACCTGCAGATTCCCATTGTTTGGCAACATCTACAGGATCATCACTGTATATCGTCTTTTGATTAGGATCACCTTTGTACAATCTTACAACTTGTCCATTCATAAGATCAATAGCTGGAATTATTTTCATTTTTTACACTCTTTGAGAAAATTCTCTAGCATGATTTTTCCAACTATACTTGATTTTTCAGGATGAAATTGGGTACCAAAAAAATTCCCACATTCTACTACTGCTGGAACTTTGATTCCATAATCAGATTCAGCAGTAATTACATCATTAGAGTTAGGTTTGACTCTGTAAGAGTGAACAAAATAAGCCCAAGAGCCATCTTCAACTCCTTCAAGGATTTTTCCAGGTTTTTTTATTTCAAGATCATTCCATCCCATATGTGGTACTTTCATCGATGATGGCAATACAACTACTTCACCATCAATTACATCCAACCCTTTCTCTTTTCCTTCTTCACTTTTTTCAAAGAACATTTCCATTCCAAGGCAAATTCCAAGTACAGGCATGTTACCAACATAGTCTCTAAATTTTACCTTAGAGTAATCTCTAATACTATTCATTGCAGGATCAAAATTCCCAA